>JAKQGS010000433.1 GCA_029556045.1 Pseudomonadota bacterium
CATCTTCTCTAAATTGTCCAGTTAAATCTGTATATTATAAGAGACATCCCCTAAGGTCCGCGCCCTACGCGACCTTGGGGGATTGTTATGTCGTCAAAGGCTTGGCCGCGTAGGGCGCGGACCTTAACTTGATGGGTATGATCGACTGACCATCCAAAGGCTGGTGTCCTAACGACCGGTCGCCAGAAGTTTTTTCCAGGTGCCGGTCATCAACAAAATCCCCACCACCACAAAGGGGATGCTGAGCAGCTGGCCCATATTGAGCATCATGTCGCTCTCAAACGCCACCTGGTTTTCCTTGAAAAACTCCAGCACAAACCGCGCTCCGAAAATCCACGCGAAGAGCATGCCGATCAGCAGTCCCGGTCGCAGGTTTTTGCCGTCGCGGCGGTAGATGAAAAACGACACTGTAAACAGCCCGAGGTAAGCCAGTGCTTCATAGAGCATCGCGGGATGGCGGGGTACATTGTCCACGCGCTGGAATATCACCGCCCAAGGGACTTCACTGGGGCGGCCAATGATTTCCGAGTTAAAAAAATTGCCGATGCGGATAAACGCGGCGGTCAGGGCGATGGCGGGCACACCGCGATCCGCCAGCCACATGTAACCGATCTCACGGTTTTTGCGCTGAAACAACCACACCGCCAGAATCACCCCAACCGTGCCCCCGTGACTGGCCAGGCCCCCCTTCCAGACAAAGAGGATTTCATGAGGGTGCGAGAGGTAGTATTCGGGCTCGTAAAAAAGGCAGTGCCCCAGACGAGCACCCACGATGGTGCCGATCATGCAATGAAAAATTAGGGAAGAAACTTTTTCGGGGTCAAAGCCCTCCCGTTTGAACACCCATTGCAGGAACTGATAACTGAGAATAAATCCCAGGGCAAAGAGCAGGCCGTAGTAGCGGGGGCCAAAATTGCCGATTTGAAAAATCTCCGGATCAATATTCCAGACCAAGTGGTTCATGGGTTCTCCTCAAGTTATATCTGCCATAATAGCTGGAATAGAAGTTAGATCAAACCATTTAAACAAGGCCCGGTGATTGCTTTGGGGAAGGTTTTGGTTCATATTGTTCTCCATCCATTGATTCATAAGGGTGACAGTATGACCAGTGACCGCAAGGCGTTTCATCTCAATATCCGCGCGGCGGATCTGCAGGGGGCAACCATGGCGTTGATTCCGGGGGATCCGGGGCGGGTGGAAAAAATCGCGGCTTATCTGGAAAAACCACAGGTCATCGGTCAATCCCGCGAATTCAAGTCCGCCATCGGCACCCATCAGGGACGAACCGTTGCGGTGGTATCTACCGGCATTGGGGGGCCATCCACGTCGATTTGCGTGGAGGAATTGGCGCAAATGGGGGTGCGCACTTTTATCCGCATCGGCACAACCGGTGCCATTCAGGAGAAGATTCAACTGGGGGACGCCATCGTGACCCAGGCGGCGGTGCGTATGGATGGGGCCAGCCACCACTTTGCCCCGTTGGAGTATCCGGCGACGGCGGATTTTTTTGTGACCCGGGCTCTGGTGGATGCGGCAACCCACCTCAAAGCGCGGGTCCACGTGGGGATTACGGCCTCCAGCGACACCTTTTATCCGGGGCAGGAGCGTTATGATACCTTTAGCGGACGGGTGCGGCAGTCCCTGCAGGGCTCCATGAAGGAGTGGCAGGCGTTGCAGGTATTAAATTACGAGATGGAGTCCGCCACGCTGTTTACGATGGGGGCGTCCATGGGGTTACGCACCGGCATGGTGGCAGCGGTGATCGCCCATCGCTGTTTCAGCGAAGCCATACAGGAGACGGTGGCTCACAAGGCGGAGGACCAAGCCATACGCATCGCCGTGCAGGCTTGTCTGTCTTTATAGAGGCCAAATGGGCCCTGTATTTTATTCGTAAGTCAGCGATGTCACCGGTGTGGGGCAATGACGCCCGCCTGGAAGTAGTGTCGATGTCCGCTGCTTGAGAATATACAACTCACCGTTCTTATCGATGGCTGAGATGATCTTTAACTCCGAGGATTGGATAAACGTCAGCTTGAGTTCGGCCCGGCGACCTAAGGAAATCCCCACCTTTTCGTATTTTTCAAACTGCTTTAACACCAGTCGGAATTGGTAGGGCTCCAGCTCCACGATGTGAAGGCGCTCGGAGGTTTCTTCTGTTCCGTGGTTCTTGTATATTTTGGCCGCGTCCGATTGGATGCGATCGTCCATCTGAGTCAGCACATGGTCGTGGACACGATAAAAATAGGGGAAAGAAAGGAACACGGTATTTGAGCCACTCCCCAATCCGGCAGTGCTGATGAGAACGATGGTTGCGAGAAAAAGGCGACGCAAAATCCGGCTCATGGATGCTCCTGTGTGTTTAGCCATTCGTTTTTATCATAGAGAGAATAGATGAGATCGCAGAAGAAGTGGACTTCCCCTTCGGCTTCGGGATGGTCTTTTAGTTGGTTGATGTCCCGCACAAAACGCTCGAGCAGCGACCTCAGTTCCGGCAGTTTTTCTTTTTTAATGGCACCCGTGACATGTACCAATCCAGCTCCGGGGGTGCCCACGAGAGACCGGTCAAAATGATCCACGGAGTGCCGCACCTGCTCCAATGCATCGTCGATATTGCCGATGGCCCAGTTGTTATGGGTATAGGCAAATCGCCCATCTTCGCGGCGGATCAGCACCTCGTCTTTGATCATCTCGTCGATCGCTTCCATGCCGATCTGTCCCGCCAGCCGCAGCACCGCCTCCTCTGAAATCCCTGCCTGGGTGGCCGCCATGTTAAACAGGCGGTTGTGGGGTTCCCGGCTGAGGTATTTCCCGAGGTTTTCCGCATTGGGTTCGCCGCGGATGCCCTGGGCATAAACATCGTCCATCAGAGAGCCGATCGACGGGAAATGTTTTTTCAAAAAGGCCACACGCTCGTTGACCGGCATGATGACGTCCAGCATCGCCAGCACGGTGTAAGGGTGAGGGGCGCTTTCGTTTTGCATGATGCGACGGACCGTGGAATAGGCCACATTGCAGCGTTTGGCCAGGCCGGACAAACTCCGATGTTTACCGCCCGCGAGCCATAGCTCGACGGCAGCGATCACATCCTTCATGAGTTCTTTTTCGTTCATGCCCTGACCTGACTGGTGTCGTTTGCCACGGATTTTAAGGGGTCTGATTGGGGCCCAGAAAAACATAGCTGGCCATCGAATGCAAAGGAAAAGTGCCGACCGTGAGCGCATATTCCTTAACAATGTGCTCACCGCGCACAAAAAGTTCAAGAATTCAAGGGTTTATATGTTGACCTGAAAGATCATATCAGCGACATTGGGCTCAACCAAGCCCAAGCCGCGCCAGTTATTAATCGTTTCATAAGGGATAGGACAAGGCGGTGAGGAATGAGCGACGAGACAGTATGTTGGGATACGGCGAGGAGCGAACGACGAAACCAACGCAGTCATCTTCCTTATGAAACGATTAATATGACGCCCCAGAGGAAACTCTGATCCAAAGCTTGTGCCTGCGGTTTCGACTCTAGACGGTCTCATTGGGATCGTTGTGGATACCTTCCACCTTGGGCTCTCGGCAACGAGACCCGCTTTTTCCCAAGTTTCCTTTGGAAATGAGGGGTCCTAGTGCTCTCCGGTTGATCCGGAAACTTTCCTTGCTCGTTTATCTCACCCTATGGAATGCGGGGGCAACCCCGCGCCCCTCCTCTTTTATTCCTATGCACTGCCTTAGGTTCAGGGATTCCGTCGCACCAGTGCGCAAACCGCATCCACCCAATCGTCCCGGTCGTTCAGAGAGGGTACCAGCCGCAGGTCTTGACCGCCGGCCTCCACAAAAACCTCCTTGGCCCGTATGGCCAATTCTTCCAAGGTTTCGAGGCAGTCGGCGGTAAAGGCCGGGCTCGCAATCAGGAGATTCTTAACGCCCCGCTTGGCCAGATCCAGCAGGATTTCTTCGGTGTAGGGCTTGATCCAGGCGGTTGGGCCAAGCCGGGATTGAAAGGACACACTGTAAGCGGAGGCGGGGAGTCCAACTTTCTGGGCGACCCCGGCAGCAGTGGCAAAACACTGCGCGCGGTAGCACTGGGGGGCTTTTGCCCGAAAGGATTCGCAACAGGCGCTGTCCTGCAGGCAATGCCCGCTCGGATCGGCGGCCCGGATATGGGATTCCGGCAAACCATGAAAGCTGAATAACACATGATCCGCTGCAAAGGACGAACGGCTTTCCCCCACAGTATTGGCCACTGTTTGCACGTACTCAGGCTGGTCGTAAAAAGCCGGGATGGTAACGACGGGGCCGCGAAAATTAAGTTCCTTCAGCACCTCCTGGCAACGCTGTAAAGAAGTCGTGACGGTGGCATCTGAAAACTGCGGATAGAGGGGAAAGAGGATGATGCGATCCACACTGGACCGGATCAACTGCTCCAATGCTCTTTGGAGAGATGGCTGGCCGTAACGCATACCCACAACCACCACGTGGCCCTCACCCAGTTGGCGCTGAACCTTTTGGGCCAGGCGGTTGGTATAAACCAAGAGGGGTGAACCCTCGGATAGCCAGATTTTTTGATAGAGGGCGGCAGAGGCATGGCGACGGCGGGGAACAATGAGGAGGTTCACCAGCAGCCAGCGGATGATTCCCGGTGCTTGAATCACTTTTGGATCCATCAG
The DNA here is from genome assembly GCA_029556045.1 of Pseudomonadota bacterium. The sequence continues at coordinate 4,656 of JAKQGS010000433.1, forward strand.
GAATTCCCGCAGATACCGCCCCACCTCTCGAGGCTGTGGAGCGTCCGGGGTACCGAGATTGATCAAAAGAAGGCCGGTGCGGGTTGCCTTGTTCATGGGGTGTCTCCTTCATCTCGCACCATGCCGATATAAGCGGACATCACAATATCGTCGGCGCTGGCGCCGCGGGAAAGGTCACTGAATGGCTTGGCGGTGCCCTGCAGAATGGGGCCATAGGCATCAAACAGACCGAGCCTTTGGGTGATCTTGTAGGCGATATTGCCGGCACCAAGATCGGGAAAAATAAAGCAGTTGGCACGCCCCGCCACCGGCGATCCGGGGGATTTGCGGGCACCGATGTCCGGCACGATGGCGGCATCAAACTGCAACTCCCCGTCGGCGGCGACCGTGGGATATCGCTGCTGGAAGAGGTGGGCTGCTGCCGCCATCTTTTCGGCAGCGGGATGCTGCGCCGATCCTTTGGTGGAAAAAGACAGGAATGCCACCGCGGGTTTTTCATCGGGAACCAGCTTGCTGAATGTGGCCACCGACGCGGCCGCAATATCCACCAGCTGCTCCAGGGTGGGGTCAATCACCACACCGCAGTCTGCAAACATATAGGTCCTCTGATCGAGGCCAGGGCAGCGGCGGTCCATCAGGAACGATCCACTGATGGTTTTGATTCCCGGGGCCAGGCCAACCGTATGGAGAGCGGCGCGGATCACCCCAGCGGTGGTGGCAATGCAGCCCGCCAATGCGGTGGCGGCATGCCCCTCAGCCACCAGGTAGCCCGCCTGGTTCAGTGGCGACTGCCCGAAAGTACGTGCGGTGGCATCGTCCACCACTTTCCCCCGGGACTGCATGCGTCGGCGATAGAATCCTTCCAATCGGATCGACAGATCCGGAAACTCTTCGGGAACCCATCGCACGATGGAGGACCACCGTTCCGGATGCAACCCCAGACTTCGTGCTGCCGCATGGCCCTCTGCCTGAGTGGTGCATAAAAATATGTATCGAGCGGATCCATGAGCCACAATTTCTTCCACAGCCGTGAGGACCCGTGGATCGAGACTCTCTGGTAAAACGATAGATGATTGTTTTGATTGGCAAATTCCAAGAAAGTGGGACTTCAGGGATGGGGGGTAATTATGCATTTAGCCTCGCGGATTCATTGTTATTTTTTGTTAATTGAGGTCTTGTTTAAAATGTGGACATAACCGTTGAAGCCAGCATTTCCATGGGTTTGAGGGGTTTGTCGTCCACATTATCCACAAACTCTGTGGAGAACCTAATAGATATCTACTTTTGTTCAATTTTTTTGTCATTGCCAAACCTGATGGGAAGTTTTGCTCAACTTTCAGCCACGAGTGCCGATAGCATGTACGCAGTCGACGAAGTCGCCTCTCGTGTATTGATAAGGCTTGGATTTTACTAAATGATATTGATCGCGACCAAAAATCAGAAATTAGGCAAACAACTCCGCAAGGAGCTGACCGCTTCTTCATTCCCCTGCCGTATCCTGGATGTGGGGCAGGTGGACCTGTTTAAGGATTTCTATGCAACGGATGTGAGTGCGGTGGTCTGCGACGGCGAGTTTGATAATCTGCCGGACGGATTGAGTATCGACGTTTTGAACAGCCTCGGACGCCGCATCCCCGTGATCGTGATGAAGCAGGATGAAGGTGTGCCGGAAGTCGCTAACAACAAGGTGGAAGAAGGGCATATCAGCGAGCATGTGACCGTGATACCCGCCCACCGGGTTGATGACATTGTGAACACGTTGAAGATTTGCGTGGCCGGTCATGTCAAAAAAGACGTCAAGGCGCAGTTGCGGTCGATTCCCTTTTATAATCCTCTGATCCCGATTCGCATGCTGCGGGACAATGGGGCTCTGGCCATCCTGACGATCGACGCCTCTGAGTTTTCCAAAGTGGCGGTGGAGTACGGGTTTGATGTGTACATGCGGGTCAAAGAGGCCTTTGCCAATATGCTGTTTGACCTGTGGGGTACACCGGGGTCCTTCCGGGAGTCCGATGTTATATTTCGCAAGTCCATGCACAGCAATACCTATGTCATCTTCCTCAGTCGTTCCCGTGACCGCGGCGTCCTGCCCCTGCCGGGTGCCTTAGAGCGGGCCGCCGATCGGGTGAGTTTTGTCATCCAAAACGCCATGTGGAAGGAACTGTTCACGCCGGGGCCCAAACGGATGATCCCCGACTGTGTGCGGGCCTTACCGCATTTTGGTATCGGGACATTTGGGGTCATTAACAATCCATGTATGGACATCCATGAAATTTTGGAACGGGGCCTCGATAGCAGCCGTGACGCTGCCGTCGCACAGATCAACCGTCTGTACCAGAAGCAACGGGAACTGATGCAGACTTTGATTCATAGTGAGGAATTTTTAACCCCTCACTTTCAGGCGATCTTTCATCTGAAAGGTATCACGCAGGAAGATACGGAGGAGTTTAAACGCACCCGCAGCATCAGCCACCTGACACCGCATCTCTATGGATTTGAATCCCTCATCCGCGTCAATCAGCAGCAGGTGGTGGAAGAACTCAAAGGGGTGGACGGTATCGACCCCAAATTCTTGCGTCCCGACGTGATTTTCAGTATGGCCAAAGAAACCAAGGTGGCCCTAGAACTGGACCAAGCCTGCCTGAAGTTGGCGGCAAAGTTTTCCAGTGCACTACCGGGCAACCTCATGGTTAATATACTTCCTCGCAACCTCTACCATATCGAGCGCCTGAATCAGTCGTTTCAGGGGCGCAAGGGTATCATGTTTGAGGTGTCCGAATCGGAGGCCATCAATAACCTGGATCTGGTGATGAAGGCCAAAGACGTCCTGGAAAAAGGTGCCATGAAGATCGTGGCGGACGACTTTGGACGTGGTTATTCCAGCCTGGAGCGTGTCATCAAGCTGCAACCCCATGTGATCAAGTTTGATCGCAGCATGGTGCAGGATATTCACAAGGACCCCATCAAACAGGTGTACGTCAAGGGTTTGGTGCGGGCCGGCAAGATTCTAAAAACCCTTGTGCTGGCAGAAGGTGTTGAGCTTTGGGAAGAGGCGGTGGTCCTGCAGGAGATGGGCATCGATCTGATTCAGGGCTTTCTACTGCATCAACCGCAATCTGTGGAGAAGATACTGGAGCAGGTCCAGGAGCCATCATCCCTCAAACAAGCGGGATGACCTACGTCGTTAAGTCGACGATGGCATCGTTGCTCGTCGAGGAAAAATGCTCATTGACGCCACTCTGTCAACTCCGCTTTTTCCCCTCCTCGCGCCTTGCCCTCCCCGACTTAACGAAGTAGGGCCTAGACTAATAGTGGATTGAAAATAGAGTTGATCACCAG
>JAKQGS010000436.1 GCA_029556045.1 Pseudomonadota bacterium
CGTCGCCGTCATCCTGGCGGTGATCCTTGGTTTGGTGATGTGGCAGTTTAAGCAGAACTTGACCCGCGATAGGCTTTTTCTGGAAGGCCGTCGGGATGAGGCATTAAAGGCCGGTGAAGAGTCCCGCTTTAAGCTGCGGTATTGGAGCGCCCCGATTCTGTTGATTTACGGGATTGCTTTTACCTTTCTGGGTTTCGATCTGATCATGTCGTTGTCCCCTCTGTGGTTCTCAACGTTGTTTGGTGGTTGGTTGTTTGCAATTATGATGCAGACACTGATGGCTCTGTTGCTGATCATCATGTTCTCCCTCAAAGATTCGGAAATTGGTGGCCTGATCCAGCGCCAGCAGTTCCATGACGTGGGTAAGTTGATGCACGGTTTCTCCATCTTTTTTGCCTATCTGACCTACGCCCATATCTTGACCTTTTGGTTTGGCAACATGCCGGAGGAGACCGAGTACCTCTTGCATCGGATGCATGCTCCCTGGATATATTTGGTGTTTGGGATCCCTCTATTAGCGTTTGTTGTGCCTCTTTATGTCATGATCTTTAAGGCGGCAAAATGGACGCCTTCTGTCGCGGTTCCCATCGCCCTGTGCATCCTGGGATCCCAGTGGTTTACCTATATGCTGATCGTGATGCCAGACGTGGTGGATGGCAGCAAGATGGGGATGCCGCTGATCGAAATGGGATTGTTCTTTGGCTTTCTGGGATTGTTTCTGGCCACCTATTTTTGGTTTGGGAAACGTTTCCCCATGGTGGGACTCGCAGATCCGATTCTGCCGGAAGCTCTTCAGGGAGAGCACCACTAAGGAGCCTTTGTATCAGTGGATATGCAAAAGCCTGACGGTGCGAGCCGTCAGGCTTTTTTTTCGAAAAAGTTGGTCTTTAGCCTATGTAGAGACCGTGCAGCCAAAAATAACAAGCCAGAGCGATGAACGTATTGGTTAGCCAACGAAAGAACGATGGGACCATGATGGTTTTCCTCCTACCCTCAAAGACCAACCTCTTATCGCTTATTTTTATTCCAGCTTTAGGGAATTTTGGGTATTCACTCGATTAATCTTCCAACGTGTGGTCAATTTACCTAAATAATACAGTAATAACAGTGGTATGTGTGTCGCGGGTGTGAGAGGTGACGGCAGTGTTTCGGTGGGCAACATTGATCCATCTTGACTGTGGGATAATAGGGATGAACCTTCAAGGGGAGATTCTCCATGGGACATTTTGAAGAAGTTACGCGGGTAGCCATCAGTGAGATCCTGATGAGTTATATGCAGGAGACACGGTTTGGGTATGTGGTTTCCCCCGATGCCTTCGAGGAGCTGGCGGATGAGCTCAAGGGGTTTTTTATGACCAGTCGTAATCTGAAAAACGCGGGTGATCGCTTGCTGAGTCAAGGCCCGTCTGCCCTGCCGACTGTGCAAGCAGGTCGGCGTAAAAGCTACTGATCCATATTTTTTTTTGAATGTACCCTCAGGCGGTTCGCTTCAGTTCCAGTAGGGATTCCGCCAGGGACTCCACCTCTTTCATCGTGAGACCAAAGCGCTGGCTGGATTCATGCAGCTGCTGTTGGTCTATCCTCTGGGGCTCCAGCTCCACCCAATGGGTCAATTGGTTAGCCAATCGTATATAATCGATCAGACTTCGATGTTCTACCGCTTCCGGCGCATGCTGATGATGGTGGCGGCAGGAGTCCAAAATATATTCCGGCAGGCCCCACATGGCGGCGCCAATTTCCCCCAAAATTGTATGATCCGCCAGGCGATGGCGGCTTTCGGCAACTTGCCAGGTGGTCATGGTTCCCGGCTCCCTGATTTCCCGTTCGACGCGATCGGTTTGGACGGGGAAATAGAAGGCTCCCACAACTTTGCCAATGTTACATAAGGTTGCCGCCAGATAGATCTCGTCGGATGAAAGGGGATCCTTAAACCGCGAGAGCAGGTGTTCGGCGATGCGACCACACAGGAGTGAGCGAGTCCAAAAGACGTCCGATTGAAAAATGCGGGTCGGTAAGGGGAAGGTCTGGATGCAGGCTGTTAGTACGATGTCATTGACGGCACCCAGACCCACATAGGCGATGGCATGGTCCAATGAGTGGATTTTTGTTCCGGTGGAGGCCTTCAGATTATTGGCAATCTTCAGCACGTTGCTGGCGATCATCGGTTCGCTTTTGGCGACCTCCGCCAATTGTTTGGAGGTGGCATTGGGATCCTGCAGCAGCTGCTGCATTTCCATGACCCTCGAGGGAATGTGGGGCAGCAGATTGGAGTCGGCAAACTGATTGAATAGGGAGGAGGCTTCCCCACTCAGCCCATGCCCAGGCCGGTACCAAGAGTATTTGTCTTTCAGTATGATGTTGGTGGAATGACAGCTGCAGTTGTACCAAAGGTGTTGCTTGTCGCAGATACGCCAGCGGGAAGTCCCCTGAAAGAAGTCTTCCGGGGAGTTGAATACTCTGCCGCAGGTCCGACAGTTTTTGACTTGGAAATGATTCATGGATGATGCCTCGGCATTAATCGCCCCCTTTCGTTTCGGAAGAACCTAGGAATAACGCCTTCTTATCTTTAAGTAATAATATTTTCTTAATTAATACGGATGGTTGCATTTGATGTGATAAGCCGTGGTTAATTTCGAACGAAAACGCTATAGCTTGAGGTGCATATTCCAAGGATTATATAAGGTTGCCATGAGCTTAATTACGGAAAAACTACCCCTGCGGGCTCCAAGTCCTGCGGCGTGGCTGGCGGCGGTGCTTGGCGATTTTGATCAATTCATGATTGATCATGCGGCTTGTGAGCGCAAAGCCTCGGCTCTCGCCATGTCGTTTGTGGTAAAGTTTGCGGATCGCACGGCTCTGATGGAACCCATGATTTGTCTGGCCAAGGAAGAGCTGGCGCATTTCCATGAGGTCTATCGCCTGTTGATGAAGCGGGGCTTAAACCCCATGAGTGATGAAAAAGATCCTTATGTGGCCAGCCTGCTCAAAGCGGTACGCCATGGCCGGGAAGAACATTTTCTCGATCGGCTTCTGGTGTCCGGAATCGTGGAGGCCCGCGGTTGCGAACGGTTTGAGATGGTGGGGCAAGCCCTGACCGATCAGCCGTTAAAGGACTTTTACCTGCGACTGGCCCGTGAGGAAGCGGGGCACTACATGATTTTTCTGAGGGGAGCACGGCACTACTTTCCCGAGGATGCGGTCAAGGCGCGATTGAATGAATTGCTTGATCTGGAAGCTACAGCGATGCTGGCGGTACCGCCCCGCCCGGCTGTCCATTAAAGAGGAGTGAGATGATGATTCATTGGGAAAGTCTTTTTGCAGAACATTTACGGCAGGTGCAGGGTAAAACCGAGGCGATTCTGCAGGTGCTGGCTCTGGACGGTTTGGTGATTGACGCCGGTTCACCGGTGTTTGTCTTTGAAGACGATCATTCCTACCCATTTCGACCCAACCACCATTTTGCCCATTGGACTCCGGCGAAGGGTGAAAAACACCTGCTGCATATTCGGCCGGGGCAAAAACCGCGGCTGTTGTATTTTACTTTTGATGACTACTGGTTTGAGCCCAAGGATCTGGGGCAGAACTTTTGGACGTCACAGTTTGACGTTACCGTCTATAACGATGAAGACAAATTATGGGCGGCAGTATCGGGCCTCAAAAATACGGCCTATCACGGACCACGATCCGAACGAGCTGCCAAGATCGGTTTGAAAGTTGATGTGCCAACCCTCCTGGAGCGTTTGAATTGGGAGCGCTGCTACAAAAGTGATTATGAGGTCAAATGCCTCGAAGAGGCGACCCGCATCGCCGCGCTGGGGCACAACGCGGCGCAAAAGGAATTTGAACGTGGGGGCTCCGGATTTGATATCCATATGGCCTATTTGACTGCCACCCGCCAGTCGGATCGTGAGCTTCCCTACAATAATATTATCGCCCTGAACGAAAAGGCTTGTTATCTTCATTATGAAGACAAGCTGGATCATGTGCGAGATGCTTTTGTTCTATTGATTGATGCCGGTGCCAACTATAATTTTTACGGCAGTGACATCACCCGTACCCATGCGACCCACAAGGCTCCCGCCGAATTTCGCGCCATGCTGCACGATGTGGATGCGATGCAGCAGGACATTTGCGCTGCGGTCAGGGTTGGCCTGAACTTCAAAGACCTCAATCAGATGTCTCATATCAAGATCGGCGAGTTATTGCTGCGGCACGGCGTGCTTCAGGGGGTGACTGCAGAGGAGGCATTTGAGCGGGGATTTACCCGGGCGTTTTTTCCCCACGGCATCGGGCATATGTTAGGGATTTTCGTGCATGATGTGGGTGGTCGGCAGATTGATGCGCAGGGTACCATCTCACAGCCCCATCCCAAGCATCCCTACCTGCGAGCGACACGTTCGATTGAGGAACGTCACCTATTCACGATCGAACCGGGAATTTACTTTATCGACATGCTGCTGAAGCCGTTGCGAGCCTCATCCCAGGACCAAGGATGTTTTAATTGGGCGCTCATCGATCGTTTGAGCCCCTGCGGTGGTATCCGCATTGAAGACAATATTCTGGTGACCCATCAGGGGATTCAGAATTTGACACGCCCCTATCTGCCTTGATCAGGTCATCATAAGGATGCCGGACTTGCGCCGGCATCCATTTTAGACATATTCCGCGATGATACTCTTCCTGTGAAGAATCTTTGATCCCACGTTTTCAAAATCATTTCTCACCCCGGGCTAAAAAGTGGGTTATGGGAAAAATGCAGGTTGCTTGACCTTTGTAACCCTTTGATCTGTTAAGTTGTTTTCAGAAATATTGTCGGGCCGCTAAAGAATTTTTGACAAGATCCGAAGCCCCCTTTGGTTGCGTTAATGACTGGGTTTTTCAGTCAAAATCCTGATTCCGCCAACGAACCGCATAGAGGGACTCAAAATGGTCGGAAATTCCTTTCGTGCCTGCCTGTTTATGGTCAGCGTCCTTACGGGTTCGCTGATACTCAGCGCCTGTGGCAGTCTGTTTCTTAGCCCGTCTCAAAAACCCAATTCCCGCACGGCTGGAAAAAGCGGTGCCGCGGATCAGGGTGGGAAAAGCGGTGACTCCACTGATGAGGCCTCTGATACAGATCCTTCGACAGGATCCACGACGATACCAGGTGTTGGTACCACGCAGCTGACCTGGGACGGGAAGTCTTTCCTGGGTTCTTCCCGCATGGCCATTATCGCGACTGAATAGTGAGGATCATCCCATGAAACATCACACATTGAAAAATTTTGCTTTACTGTCCCCTGCTCTGGGGGTCTGGTTGCTGGCCTCTTGCGGTCCTGGTACCAGGGGAGGTGAAGGCATCCGGGTCACAGATACCATAAGCGAAGAAAAATTTGCCCTGATGCTGGAACATGGCAAGCGGGTATCTTACCAACGCGGCATGGACCAACGATCCGGATTTTATATGAACAACGCATCCGTGGAAGATCTGGGTGCTTTCAGTGTCGAATTTCAAGCCGGTTCTCCCTGGGTTGAATGGGCGCTGTGGAATCCCGCAGATCAATCCGGAGTGGGGGCCGAGAAATTGAGAGATGAAGCCCTGGCAGTGGTGGATCGTTTTCAGGATCAATTGGGGGTATCCGCCAACGAACTCAAGCCATCGGATGTTCCTGTCGTTGATGTCAGCGGTAAGATTATGGCTCTGAGTTTTGAGCGATTCGTCAACGATGTGCGCCTGCGGGATGCCTATGTTCAGGTGTTCTTTTTTCGGGGCGACGATGATCTCTATTACCTGAGAGAGATTGTTAATCGTAGCGGCGGACAGGTGCAGCCGAGCAACGAAGGAAAAGCTGCTCCGACACTGGCTAATTTACATGAGATTACGGGCCGGGACGATCTTGTCCCTGTCAACGAAATTCCCCTGATTGTTGCATCGGAAGATGGTAACGGTGGGATTGAGGCCCTGATGGCCACTGAATTTATTGTGGATGATGTTGTCCAGGATGATCGCTATTCCATCACCGTCGCTCACGGCGATGGACGGGTGTTGGAGGCTTATAGCCATAAGTTTTCCGCTGATCGTGTCGCAGTGCAAAGCCAGGTTTATGATAGGACCTATCTGGACGGTGCATTGACCGAAAAGACTCTGCCACTGGCCAATCTTACTGTGAGTGGCACATCTGCTACCTCCGATTTAGACGGATCCATTGCCGCTGACCTCAAAGGGGCCGGAACCGCCACACTGCGTAGCACCCGGGTTCTTGTCTCCAATAGTGGCTCCAACACGCCGCTGACAATCCCTGTTACGGTGGATGCGGAAGCCAAAACCAATGCCGCGGATGAAAACCAGCTGCGGGCGGTGAATACCTATGTGGCGACACACCGCATCAATAAGTTTGTGCGGCAACAGGTCAATGTGCAGGAAGTGCCATTTTTGGAGAGTGTCACCCCGGTTCGCATCAATGTTTCGGGAAGCTGTAATGCTTACTACACTGGGCAGGATGGGTCGATCAACCTGTTTGCGGCGGGCAATGGTTGTGCCAACCTGGCATTGGTCAATGACGTGCTTTATCATGAATGGGGGCATGCGCTGGACGACAACATGGGGCGTCAGGTCGGCATTACCGATGGCGCTTTTTCGGAAGGCATTGGTGATATCCTGTCCGCTTATTACACCAGCAGCTCCACCATGGCCCCCGGTTTTTTTCTGAACAGCAACCGTGGCATTCGTCAGCTGCAAAATACAGCACGCTATCCCGAGAACCGCGGGGAAGTTCATGCAGAAGGCACGATTATTGGCGGTGCGTTTTGGGATCTGCGCGTCGGGCTGATTGCCAAACATGGACAAACCAGGGGCGCTTATCTTGCGGAAAACTATTTTTTGCGTCACCTCCTCACCACCGACGCTTATCTGGACTCTTATCGTGCAGTGTTGAGGTTGGATGACACCGATGGCAATCCCGACACCCAATCACCCAATCACTGCGTGATCAATAAGGCATTTGCAGCCCATGGACTGGCCACTGCGGAAAATTGTACCGATGATCCTCTGGCGGAGGTTTTTCCCCTGGATGCTTCGATCCATGTGGCGGTGCAGTCTGAAGCGAATGGGGACGCCATCCTGATGGCTTCATCCGAGAAGGCCGTGCAATTTGGTCTTTGTCTGGGGGACCGGAATTCCTGTGCCACCTCTGGCAAAATTGATGTAGAATTTAAACTCGAAGGAGCTGCGGCAGACAAGTCCCGGAACTTTTTTGTGGCGAGCCAGTCTATGCCATTGACTGATCTGGCCCTTATCACCGGAATTGCCAAAGATGCTGACGGTAAAGTCATCGGCGCCCGGACCATGAAAATTGTTTCGAAGTGAGTGAAAAGATATTTGTGTGAGGTTTCTCCATGCTGGATGTTTCCCCCGTTCTTTTAGTTCTGATGGGGGGAATCGCAGGGCTGTTTAACGGATTATTGGGAATCGGAGGCGGGTGGTTTCTGGTTCCGGTCCTGCATTTTCTTGGTATGTCTCTACCGCAGGCCGTTGGCACGGCTCTTACCCAGATCGTAGGGGGCACCTTGATGGGTGTCTGGCGGCATAGCCGACGGGGTAACGTGGGATTTCGCCTGGGCCTATTTTTTGGCCTGTTCATGGTGCTAGGGGCCCGTTTAGGACAGTCATTGGTGATGCAGGCTGAGAAGGCCGGCGTGTCCCGTTTCGCCATTGGAATTCTTTATTGTGTGGTTCTCGGTTATGTCAGCCTCAAGATGCTGCAAAGTACCCGATCTTCTCTTCGTCAGGAGCCTTTGGAAGATTCCCAGCCGTCATTTTTATCGCGTCTGATCTTTTGGGGTCCCCGCATTCGATTGGCGGAGAATCTGTCTCCTCTGCCGGCCATTCCTCTGGCGCTTCTTGCCTGTTGCGTTGGCGTCATTTCGGGAATCACAGGTCTTGGGGGCGGTTTTTTTGTTGTGCCCACCCTGTTGATGTTAGGTCTGTCGCTGCCACAGGCGGTGGGCACCAGCTTATTGGGGGTTTTTTTAGGAAGCTTGTCGGGTGCGTTGGCCTATCATGCCTCCGGTTTGGCGGACCTCAAGGCCGGCGGGTTTCTCATCATGGGGGCGTTAGCGGGCAGTTACACTGGAGCCAGCCTCTTACCGCGGGTCGATCCGGTCCGGATCAAATATGCCTTTGCTGTGGTGGCCTTGTTGGCCTGCCTGGCAATGTTGGTACGTCTAGTTCTTGGATAGTGTTTCAGATTTGTTGGTTTTGCCCGCAATTCTTGCGCCTCCGTTAAAGATCAACGGCATATTTTCACAATCCCCGAATTTTGAGTGGGATACCTGAGGGATAGAGGATGACGGTACCGCGCTGATCTTTCCGAACCATGTCTTCTCTCATAAAATAGAAGAGTCACACCTGTTGATGGTGCCGATCGTTCCGATCGCTACCGATCCATTGGAGAGCGCAGAGATGGATAAAGTGGAAGGACCTTGGAAGGTCATTGTGTCGATTCTGGCATTTCCCCTATTTTTTCAGGGGCCAGTACTGGAATACATGTGGGGGACGCAGGACGATACCTACCTACAGATCTTTAAAAGAGTTTTTCTGCTCTGGCCAACCCTGGCTCTGATCTTTGCCTGCTGGATCACCATTCCCTGTGTATTGAGCCTGATCGTTCGCGCCAAAAGAAGACAGTTCGTGTCGCATTTTTTTGTAACCTGGTGGGATTTTGGGCGTGCGGTCTTCGCTTACTGGGGTGGCATATTTAAATTTGTGTTTGTGCTGCTGGGCGCACTTTATGGTCTCGTCCGAACCATGCTATTGGGGATTCTGCTGGTGATCAAGGACATCATCATGATGCCGGTGCGACTGGTCACCGACGCCGGACAGGTTTATTTCAAACCTGGCGTGCCATGGACTGCTGTCGCTATGATGACCGGATGGGCATTTTTGGAAGCCCTGATATTTACCTTTGTGATGACGCCGTTGGTTTCCGATGTTTTAGGCAGCCTCGTGGGTGGGGAGCTCAAAGGTCCCTCACTGCAGATCCCCCTTTATTTCACATTCTTAATTTTTGCCCTGGGCTCTTATGCAGTCATTCATAGCCTTGGGGAAGCCATCAAAGAGCGTGAGATCGGCAAAATCATCGTTTACTCGATTGTGGAAATCATCGTGGCGCTTGTGGAAACCGTATTTCTGTACCGGGAATTTGTGGATGCCCTGGTGCCATGGTTTGCCCAGCACGCCGGTGATAACTTTCACCTCGGCATTACGGGTACCCTCGGCATCGCTTTTTTTGTGTGGCTGGCTATTCGCGCCATGACCTGGTTTTTGTTTGGTTCCAGCGGCATCCCCACCATGATGGCGATTATCCAACGAACCGGATTGGAAGAGCATGGGGGCAAAAAAGGGTCCTTCGCAGAATCCTCGAAGGAGATGTTTGCTTATACTACCAATGCCATTGAAAAACTGCAAAAAGACATGGATTGGGTCCAGGAAAAAGGTGATGAGGTGCTGAGTGCTTTTATGCTGCCACCTCTGCAGATTCTGGCTTCCTGTATAAATTTTTGCACCCTATTGGTAAGCAGTACCCATCTCTTTGACCTGCCGTTTAAGAAATTCAAGGACGTTCTGGAGGCTCGCAATCTTTTGGTACAGGTCAAAAAATCCGTGGCGGATGACTAATGATAAGAAAGGGATTGAACATGATGAAGTTGGTTAGACAGACATTTTTACTTTTATGGTCGTTAATTTTAACTTTTCCAGCATTCGCAGCTGAATCTCCGGAGCCGGTTAAAGGCAATATGGTGATGTTTGTGGGGGTGGATATCAGCGGCTCCTTTAAAAGCACCCACTATTACGAAGATTCCATAAAGTTTCTGGCCCACTATATCTACGGGCATCTGCATGGTATCGAGGGTCTAGAGCCCCTTAATTCATTGTTCGTGGGATCTATTGGAGGTGCCAAGCCGGATGAACCGAAGACCTTTCATCCCATTCAAACGTTTGCCTATAAGAATATCGACGAAATCGAAAAAGAATTGCATAAAATCTTTCCGAAGAATGTGACCAACAAGTTTACGGATTACAATGCATTTTTTAAGCAGGTTACGGAGTTCAGTCAAAATAAAAAACTAGTAATGAAGCCCATTACGGTCGTGATGTTGAGTGATGGCGTTCCGGATGCCCCCAAGGTTAACGGTAAACACGATTTTCGTTATTTCGATCTGAAGTCCCTGGAAAACCTTTCGCGCAACGTGGTTATACGTTTGCTCTACACCACGGCCACGGTGGGTTCCGACTGGCAGAACAAAGTCCCCCGCAAACGGGTGAAGATCTGGACCCAGGACGCTGTGGTCATGGCTGGTTGGAAGGCTAAGGACATCATGCTGGAAGGTAAGCCGATCCGGGAGCAAAAGCGTTTCTTTTCCTGGGTTAAGGATAATGTGGATTTTCCGGTGCGTGCCAAGCGCGTGGACTAATAAGATTGGCACCATTGTTTGGGTGATTTAAATTACAGTAAATAGTACCTGTTTTTCCAATGAGTTACATGTTCGTTTTTACTTTGGCGACAAAAAGCCGATAAGAACCTGTCATTCCTCGCAATGTGCGGGAATGTTTGGGGGTAAAACGCACAATGGTATTTGTGGAAAAATTGATTCGAATCGGGTGTGTCAGCCTGGTAACCGTTACCCTGATATCCTGTGGTCTTGATGAAGAAAAGAAGACCATGACCCGAAAGTCCATCAGCGGATCGCAGCCAGCACCCGATGATATGGATAAGGGATCGTCAGCCGGTACGGAGGATGCGTCCGGAGAAGATCCCTCCCCGGAATCTTCGTCACAATTGCCTGATGATACAACAGACGAAACTCCAGCTTCCCAGATCCGTTCGTCGAAGGGCAGCGGTGGGGCCACAGGTTTGCAGGAGAATTCATTCACCTCAGACAATAACCTGACCAGCTCTTACAAAATCAATGCTCCTGCTGATGCCGGCAATGGCAAGGTCTATGGTCTTCATATTCACCTGCATGGCGACGGAGGCGGCGGCTATCGGGATTTTCCCAACCGTGAAACCCGGTTTGATTTGATAGGGGTGACCGTCAAAGCCCCGAACACCGGTCTGCAATGGGGGCGTAGTCAAGGGGTGGCACACGGGCAGTTTCTCAATGATCTGATTCAGAATGAACTCGTCAAAAAATACGGGTCTTCCGCCAAATGTGTGGATAGCCAAGGGGCTATCGCGCGGTCGAACCGTTGGCTGACCGCGAGCACCGAGTCCGCTTGATAGCCCCCAGTCCGCGTCTAACGCGGGCTGGGGGCATAGTTTTTAATGGGATTTCA
>JAKQGS010000468.1 GCA_029556045.1 Pseudomonadota bacterium
GAAAATAGATCGCCAGCGGCGTGCGCGCGCTGGAATTTTTGTTCGGGAGTTTCCGCAAAGCTTTGCGCAATCAGCTTTTCCAGTTCATGCCGGTAGGTCTCCGGGCTCATGGTGCGATAACTTTTACCAGCACCGGGAAAGAGGGTTTCTTCCAGGGATCCTACCCCGGATACCCATATGGGCGTACCGCAGAGCAGGAATTCTTCCGCCACCCGACAGATTACTTCGGATCCAATGCTCGGGATTACACCAACGGTGGCGCTGCACATCAAGGCCGGCACATCCTCCACCCGCTGCTCGTCGATGCTCACGTGATCCTCAAGATGAAGCTCCCGCACCATCCGACTGAGATCTTCACCGGTGAGATTGGCGGAAAGCCCCACCAGCAGGCAGTGAGGTTTGGGGATGGGAGAACTCCAGTTGTGCACGAGATCCGCAAAACGCAGCAGAAAACGCCGGTGCCCCTTGATGGGATCAAAGCGACCAAAAACCATGAGTTTAGGGCGATCGGAGGGAGATGTGGCACAGGGTTTAAAGACCCCGTCGTCCCGCCCCAAAGTAACCGCTGATACCGGCACTGTCAGATGATTGGCGATCTTTTCCCGAAGGATGGACCCCGGCACCAGAATCCCATGGATGTTCCGCAGACCACGCTGCCACCGTGTCGGTGATGTCGTGATCATATCCTCATCCTGACCCCGGAAACGGATATTGCGACTGGCTGGGACCCCCAAGACATTGACCCAAAACGTTTCCGGACCACCAAACGTCAGGGTGAGGGTGGGGCGAAAACGCCGACGGGTCAGCAAAAATCGTCCGGATTCCGAAATTCCAAACGACTGAAACACCTGCGTGGAAAGCCCTAATCCGCGGGCCCTGGTTTCGGCGGGACTGCCCACCCGGGGGGAAAACAAAACCGTGTGCCCGCGGCGTTGCAGAGCCATGGCAGCACACAGGGCATATTCCGTGATGGCACTGTTCCAGCGGTTGGACAGGAGTATCCACACTCTTTGCACAGCCGGTGACGGTGCACCGATGGGCGTCATGACACGGATTCCCTGGGGTGAGTTCCCACCGATTTCGACTGCATCTCAATCAGCTTGGCATATTTGACATAGGTGTAAAGGCTGCTCAGAAGGGCGTAGGTGTAGCCGGCATATCCATCCAGAAAGCCCAGGCGTAGAAAGTAACGCCCCACAAATTCCGCCATAGGACGCAGCACATGGGGAAGAAAGCTGATGGTTCGCTGTTTTTCAAAATGGTTTTGAGCGATGCGGGATGTGTAATTATTAAAACGCACAAAATAATCCGTCAGGTCGCCGTAGCTATGGTGCAGTAAATAACCACGACTGGCAAAGTTTTGTACCGGGTCTTTCGCCGCAAACGCCTCGTGGATCTTGCCCACAAATTCTCCATGGCCTCGTTTGAAAAGACGCACGGGGCGATCGGAAGTCTTTCCGTATTTCATGATTCGGTTCATGAATAAGAGCCGACGCCGCAGGCGATAGGCCCCATTCTGAGCCGCCTGGGGCGAATGAAGAAATGCCACGAGATTCCCCCGCAGGTCGTCCGACAGGGTTTCATCGGCATCCAGGGATAATACCCAGCTGCGAGTGGCCAGAGCCAGCGCGGCATTTTTCTGTTCCGCATAATGGGTAAAGGGGCGCACATGAATGTGAGCCCCCATGGATTGGGCTAGAGACTGGGTTTGATCGGTACTATCGGAGTCAAGCAGGATGATTTCACAACCGGGGGGAAGGCTTGAGAGGCACGCTGTGATGTTTTTCTCTTCGTTGTAGGTGATGATCACCACCGATAGGTCGAGAGTTTCCGGTGCCATTGCCATCCTTAAAAGGGGGCGGTTGCCGCCGTCCAATGATCCATACTGTCGTTATTGCGCTCAATGACAGGATAGCCGGCTTTTACCGCTTTAAAGATCTCATCCAGCATCACCACCGAGTAGCGACCCTTTTGCCGGATAATCTTTCCTGTCGCAACGATATAATTATACTCGTTTTTCACTTCCACTGAATCACCGATACGTCCTGCGGAATTTTCCACGATGCATTTGGTGAACTTGTGCATTTTTTTGGTGCGCTGGCTCATCTTGTGTATGGTCTTACAGGAGTGCACGCTGCCGCCAAAGGCTTCGCCACTCAGTCCCACCACCGCCACCAGGGCCAGGATCATAGAGGATACAAAAGAGGTCCGACGAGATAACGTTCCAAGCTTCAACATAATCAACTCCGTCACAGCAGTTTCAGCATCAAGAGGGGCGACCAACGTCCGCCGACCTGCCCTGTGCAATCCGCGTGCCCAGACCTTAGTCTAATAAATTCAATTAGATAAATTGGCTACCATCAGGATTTTTCATGAAAACCTGACGACAGTGTATAAATCTAAATCAGCGAAGAAATCCGTAAAAATGCTCAAATTTGGTGTTAAATTAGACGCTTAAAAAATTGGATAAATCGAGCGGATTTTTTATTGTTCTTAACAGGTTATCCCCAGATATCCCGGTGGACTTTTCCACAGGTTTTCCACCCTGTGGATAGTTTTACCCGAGAAAAATTTGTCAAAAAAAGACGAATCCTCTAGAGTCGCTGTTTCCCTATCATCAGCTCCCATAGGAGATCCCCAATATGAGTGAAAGCACGACGGTTCAAAAGACCCATCTCAACGGACAACATCGTGAATTAAAAGCTAAAATGATGCCTTTTGGCGGTTGGGACATGCCGATCAGTTATGAAGGGGTCATCGCGGAGCACAAGACGGTGCGGGAGGCCTGTGGCATATTTGACGTGAGCCACATGGGGGAGATTCGCATCAAGGGACCTCAAGCCAATGAATTTACTCAACATATCACCATCAATGACATCGGCCGCCTGAACCCGGGCCAGGGTCAATACAGCGCGATTCTGAATGACAAGGGTGGCATGATCGATGACCTGATCATTTACCGCTTGGGGGCCGATGAGCTGTTTGCCTGCGTCAATGCATCGAACATTGAAAAGGACTTTGCCTGGATCAAGGAGCAGTCATCCCGCTTTAATGTGACGGTGACCAACGAATCGGGTCTATGGAGTCAAATTGCCGTGCAGGGACCCACCAGCCAAACGGTGTTGGGGAAGGCCCTGGGCTCGGAAGCCAACAAACTCGAGAAACTGGAATACATGGAGATCATCGACGTCGCAGTTGACGGCCAAAAAGCACTGGTGGCCCGCACCGGCTATACCGGCGAGCACGGTTATGAGATTTATATGCCGCATGCTCTGGTTCAGAACCTGTGGACATCGTTGCTGGCCCAAGGGGCAAAACCCATTGGGCTTGGGGCCCGGGACACGCTGCGTCTGGAAGCGTGTTACCTCCTTTATGGTAATGACATGAATGAAACCGTAAGCCCGCTGGAGGCTGGCATCGCTTGGGCAGTGCGCATGGAAGACAAGGATTTCATCGGCAAAAAAGCGCTCGAAACCCAGAAGGCCGGCGGTTTGAAACGCAAGATGGTGGCCTTCTTGATGGATGAGAAGGCCATTGCCCGCCACGATATGAAGGTATTTGTCGGAGAGAGGGAAGCCGGCGTTGTTACCAGCGGTTCGTTTTTGCCAACGCTGGATGCCGCCGGTGGCATGGCTTTGGTGGATAACTCCATCAAACTCGGTGACACGATTGAAATCGATGTCCGCGGCAAAAGAAAGCTTGCTAAAGTCGTAAAAAGACCACTATATTCTGCGAAAGTTAAATAACCGAAGTCCCAGGGGTATGAATATGAGTTTTCCCAGCGATCTTAAGTATACAAACGATCATGAATGGATTCGCCAGTCCGGCAGCTCAGCGTCGGTTGGCATCACCGGTTATGCCCTGGAGCAGCTGGGGGACGTGGTCCATTTGGAACTACCGAAAGTGGGTGAAAGCTTCAATGCAGGTGACACCTTTGGCACCATTGAGTCTACCAAGACTGTTTCGGATCTCTATATGCCGGTGAGTGGCAAGATCACCAAAGTCAACAGCACCCTCGTGAACAATCTTGAGAGCCTCGCAGAAGATCCCTACAAGGGCGGCTGGCTGGTGGAGATTGAAACCACAGGTGCCGCTGAAAAGCTGATGACCGCCGACCAGTATGAGAAATTTATCGCGGAAGAGTGAGTTAAAGTCATATCATGAGTAAAAAATAGGGGAAGCGTTTGATTGCTTCCCCTTTTTCAATGAAAAGGGAGCATCGCCATGAAGATCGGGGCCAACCAAACCAACAACCAATTTGCCAAACGTCACATCGGCCCACAGGAAGCCGACGTGGTCAAGATGCTGAAAACCCTGAATTACGCATCGGTTGACGCGTTGATCGATGAGGCGATTCCTAAAAATATCCGCAACAATGCCCCGTTTGACCTCAAACCCGCCGCAACAGAAACGGCCGCTTTGGAAGAGTTGGCGGAGATTATGGGTCAAAACAAAGTTTTTAAATCCTATATCGGCAATGGTTATCATGGCACCCTGACACCCTCCGTGATCCAACGCAACGTGCTGGAAAACCCCGCATGGTATACCCAGTACACCCCCTACCAGGCGGAGATTGCACAGGGTCGTCTGGAAGCTCTGATGAATTACCAAACGATGGTTTGTGATCTCACCGGTATGGCGATTGCCAACGCCTCACTCCTCGACGAAGGAACAGCGGCGGCAGAAGCAGCCCATATGATGTGGGATCTGAAAAACGAGGGCAACAGCGACACCCTGTATGTGGCGGATAGCTGCCATCCCCAGACGATCGACGTGGTGAAAACCCGCGCCAAACCGCTGGGCATCACCGTAGAAGTCCTGCCGGTCAGTCGCATGAACTGGGATAAAAAACCTTATGGCGTGATCCTGCAATATCCCGCCACCGATGGGACGGTGGAAAACTATGAAACCGTAATTAAAGAAGCCCAGGCCATGGGTGTTTTAACCACCATGGCCTGTGACATCCTGAGCCTGTGCCTGCTAAAGACTCCCGGCGAAATGGGTGCGGATATCGCTGTCGGTACCACGCAAAGGCTGGGAGTACCCATGGGATTTGGCGGCCCGCACGCTGCCTACTTTGCCACCAAAGACGAATTTAAACGCAAGATGCCCGGACGGATTATCGGCTTGTCCATCGATGCCCAGGGTAAACCCGCTTACCGCATGGCGTTGCAAACCCGCGAGCAGCATATCCGCCGCGATAAAGCGACGAGCAACATTTGTACATCGCAAGTGCTGCTGGCCATCATGTCCAGCATGTATGCGGTTTACCACGGTCCCCAAGGACTGAAAGAAATGGCCACCCGTGTGCATGACACCGCCAAGACCTTTGCGGAAGCCTTGAAAAAACTGGGTTACGACGTCGGCTCCACCCCGTACTTTGATACCGTGAAAATCCATACCGGCAGCAAAACATCCGAGCTGATGCAAAAAGCTGTGGCGGCTGAGATCAACCTGCGTCGACTCTCCGATGAGTGGATCACGGTGTCGATGGACGAAACCACCACACTGGCGGATTTGGCGGAGTTGATAGAGGTTTTTGGTGGATCAACCAAAACGGATGTTGCGGCGGTGTGGGAAGCAGCGGCATCACAGTCGGTGATTCCATCGGCCCTAAAACGCACCAGCACCTACCTGACCCATCCGGTGTTTAACTCCCATCATTCCGAAACCAAGATGCAGCGGTATATCAAGATGCTGGAGCGCCGCGATCTGTCGTTGGCCCACTCCATGATCCCGCTGGGATCCTGCACCATGAAGCTCAATGCGGCTTCGGAGCTTTATCCCATCACCTGGGCCAAGGTAAACCAGCTGCACCCGTTTGTTCCTGCCGATCAGGCCAAGGGTTATGCCCGCCTGTTTAAAGAACTGGAGGGGTGGCTGGCAGAGCTGACAGGATTTGATGCCATCTCCCTGCAGCCCAATTCTGGCGCCCAGGGTGAATATGCCGGGTTATTGGTGATCCGCCGTTATCACGAAGAACGCGGCGAGTCGCACCGCAATATCTGCCTGATCCCATCGTCTGCTCATGGTACCAACCCGGCCAGCGCTGTGCTGGCAGGCATGAAGGTGGTGGTGGTGGCCTGCGATGACCAGGGGAACATCGACGTCACGGATCTGAAAGCCAAGGCTCAGGCCAACGCTGCCAACCTGGCGGCACTGATGGTGACCTATCCATCCACCCATGGGGTTTTTGAAGA
>JAKQGS010000043.1 GCA_029556045.1 Pseudomonadota bacterium
GAGCTTGGTGTGCGGGTTCAGGTGGAAGACAAGAACATCAGCTATTTTTATAGTGAAAAAGCTAGGGGTAAGCGTGGTAGCAAAATGGGCGTGCGATACGACAAAGAAGGCCTTGAGCAAGCATTTAAAGCAAACGAACAAAAGTTTTTGCGGGTTCCTGGACTTCGACAACAAGTGCGCGGCCTAGCGGTGCAGGCCGTGACTGAAAAAGGTTCTCATGATGCTGCAACGAATGCGCTGCTTGGACTGCCCCATACGACCTACGAACGAGGTCACAAGGATTACAGCGTTTATTCAAGAACGGCTCGACCTGGGCGTCCGGTGCGATTTCCTCATGAAATGGATGTTTCTCAGTCGGTCATTCCCATTGAGCAGCTACGCAAGGCAAGAAATGCTAGTATCTTTAGTTACTGCAAGGCCAACAACATTGCCCTAGAACGCACAGATGAAGGTCGATTTACCCTAAAAGGGCGTCCCTTTGTTGACGTTTCTGAATTTGAGTGGGTGAACAAGCGTAACAAAACCAAAGGGAGCTTGATTGAATTCGTTGCAGCTCACAAGAATATGTCGTTTTTGCAATCTGTTGCCGAAATAAACGGTAACAAACGCCTTTTAATTCTGGAAGCCCATTTGGGTGAGATTAAGCGATCGTTTACATCTTTCTATATCCCAAAAGATAAGCAGCTCAAGGAGATAGATTCACTTGTAAAAATCGGCCAGTTTTTAACGGGTCATGGAGTGGACCCTCATCATGCAACAGCGCTTTTTAAATCCGGCCAAGCGCAGGTCCATGAAGATGGGAGGGTTCGTCTATTCGGTAAGGATGATGATGGTGGCGCTTTTGAGTTTGTTGAGGGTATGGATCAAAAGTGGAACCGATAAAAATCGGGATCGTTTGTAAAACCATTTTTTTCCGTGACAACCAACAGTCGAAAGGCGACCGTTTACGCCGATCCTTTCTCGTTTCTCAAAAGTGAGGGAAAGCACGCTCTTTGGTCGACAAAACACAAGCACGATGTGATCGCACTCATGGAGCCAGATATACGGGTGATCGACCATCATTTGGCCGCTAACCGTCATATAACTCAACTTGAAATCTTCACTGATTCAAAAACAAAGATGAGCGCAATTGAGTTGGACTTTTTCAACAATTTAAAAGCACACGCAGCGCCATTTGGAATCGATGTGAATCTGGTTGAGGGAAAAGAGCGCGCTCGGAGTCGTGAGCCGGATTTACCGTCAATGTGACGTGGTTGTGGTGCTGTCTCTAAACAAAAATTACAAATACGTGAGGTGAATGCATGGAAACACTCAATAGTAAAAAAGGCATCAAAGTTAAGCAGAATAGTGTTTCAACGGTGGCGCTTCGAGTGAAGCGCGAAACAAAACGGCGCATACAAGTTGAGTTGGCAAAAGTGAATAAAAAGCCGTTCGGAAGGACGATTCGTGCTGATGCCTTAATCTCTAAAGGCCTAAATCGTTTAACCGAACAGGACATTCTTGAGCTACAGGATGCTTCCCTAAGCAATGCTGATCGCCTTGAATGTCGCTATGCGGAGTATGTAAAATCCAACGGCTCACTCAGCAAAGACGCTTTCATCGGTAAACTTCTTTCTGGGGAGATTCTAAAATAAGACTCAATTTACTGTGAAAAAACAGTATTAAATCCAGCATAATGGTGGGCCTGATATTTGGGGTGTTATCCTATAAAATATGGAGTTAACGCCGGGAGTATGGTATGACTTCACGAAGAAAATCAGTAGGGTCAACGGTCAAGGATCTGTTTGATAATCTGATCTTAATTTTTGAGCCTGTACATTTGCCGGAGGATGAAAACAATGAGCGAATCAAACGGCTGTCCCGACAAATCGTCACCTGCATCGAACGTGCCAAGAAGGACCGTCGTCGGGCGAAGGAGCAACGGGATGCGGGCGAAATCTTCTCAAGAGACTTCGATGAAATCTTCGGTCTTAAAGAGCAGCCGGTATAAGTTTGGCGCATATGTACGACTTTCACCTAGCGATGAAGTTCGCGAAGAGGGTTCGCTCGTATCGCATCCGCAGAGAATTAAGAGTCATGTTGAATACAAGAACTCGCAAGATCCTGGGTGGGGTGAGATCATTGAGGTATACACCGACAAGGACTACTCCGGTAAAGACACGAATCGACCAGCATTCCGACGCATGCTTCAAGACATCAAATTAGGTCGAATCAATGCGGTTATCTTTACAGAGTTGTCGCGTATTAGTCGTGACGTGAAAGACTTTTGCAATTTTTGGGAGTTTTTGAAAGAGCATCGCGCAATTTTCATCAGTCTCAAGGAAAATTTCGATACCACAACTCCCATTGGTGAAATGATGGTCATTCAGGCCATCAGCTTCGCTCAATTTGAGAGAAAGACAATTGTACAGCGCATTAAAGATGGAGCGCGGGCACGAGCAGAACGGGGATTGGCAAACGGCGGAGTAAACCTACTCGGTTTTGATCGGCACCCCCATAAACGAGGTAGTCTGGTTATCAACGAAGATGAATCCATTTCTGTTCGGTATATTTTTACGAAGTTTTTGGAACTTGGTAGCATCGCAAAGACACGGGAATATCTGAATCATAATGGATATCGCACTAAGTCCTACATCACACAGGATGGCCGCCAACGTGGCGGCCAGATCTGGACACACACGACCCTACACTCTTTACTCACAAATATTCGCATTATTGGCAAAGTTGAAGTTAACACGAGTAACAAGCACGTATTACCTGATGACCTTCCGCACCCAGAGCGGTATCGACTCGTGGATGCAAGCTGGCCTGCGATAGTTGACGAGTCTTTATTTGTCCAGGTGCAAGAAAAGCTTGCTCACAATGGTCGTTACGGAAAGCATCATATTCACCAATATCGACTTTCCGGAATTGTCGAATGTGGACTATGCGGGAAAGAACTTTCGGGTCAATCAGCAAACGGCAAGGGTGGCAAGTATTTCTACTACGCACATAGTCGCAAACATAATATCCAAGGTAATCATCTTGATCGCTGCCAGATGGAGCGAATGCCTGCGGTTCGTCTTGAAGAAGCGGTCATTAGTCGATTGATGGAATTGGCAAGAGATAAAAAGCTCCTCGCACAGCTCGCAAGCGATTCAGATGTCAACACCGAAGAGTTAACTAAAGAAATAGATCAAGTGCTAGCGAGTAAAGAGCAGGATAAGCGAAAACTTGACCGGATGATTGACAACTTAATCACGACTCTTGCTGAACTCCCCGACGGCATGAAGCCAAAAGTCATACTGGAAAAGGTCGCGGACCTGGAGTGGCAAAGGGAGCAGATTGCCAATTCAATGAGCGAGATGCGCGAAGAGAAGAAGCGCAAAGGTGGTAAGTTAATCAATACAGAACACATATTCAGAGTGTTTCGTTTATTCCAGCGGGACTTTGCAACCCGACCAGCCCATGAGCAGCGAGAAGTACTCCGCTCCGTTGTTTCAAAAGTCGTGATTCAGGAGAATGGGGTACGGGTGTTTTATTACGGCTCGCCGAACGACGATAAAGTGCTTGAAGAGTCAACGGGAGGAATTGAGGCTAAATTGCTCGGAAAGCATCAAGTGGTACCAGAATGGAAATCAAAAGAAAGTTCTGTAAATACGAAGAACTCCGGCCCTTCCGAGGAAAGGTCCGGAGTTCGTCCAGTATCAAGAATGGTGGAGGTAAGGAGATTCGAACTCCTGGCCCCTAGCGTGCAAAGCTAGTGCTCTACCAACTGAGCTATACCCCCGTAACGGTCGAGAGATCATGCCGAAATTAGTATGACGATGCAAGCCCTTTTTGATTAACGACGACCAAAAAGAGTTTGTTCGTCCATCTGCACGCCTCGCTGCTGGAGGGACGATGTGTGAAAGCTGGTGCTCATAAACTTGTTGAAGCCAGCATCGAAACACAATTGATCACCGACAAATTTAAACGAACCGTAATAGGTGCTGTCATAGCCGGCGGTGCTGCGGGTGGCGCGGTCGATCGCATAGGAACCACCGGTCAGGCTGTCACCCACCCGATAAGACATGGACCACACGGTGTCGGCGTAATGCACGCCTCCCTGAAAGTTTTTCTCCCGGCAATCGGCATCGCTAAAATATCCTCGTGTGATGGTACCGGTACCATTCGCCTGAAACGCATAGATATAACCTTTGGACCCGCCGCTGTAGGGCGTGCAGTGGACCCAGGTTCCCGCGAGGTTTCCGGGGGAGGTGATGGGCTTGCCGTCCGGTCCCAGGGGTTGGTTTTTCTTTTCTTCTTCTTCCTGCTTGCGCTTGTCAGCTTCAGCCTGCTCCTGCTCACGTTTTTTCTGCTCTTCTTCCTGACGCTTGCGTTCTTCCTCGGAGGGAGCTTCGGTCTGTGAAGCGGCGGGGGCTGGAGCATTTCCATGTTTTTTCTTTTTCTTGGCACAGGCCGGCACAACGGTAAGGCTCATCATTAGTAGATAGATAATTGGTCTCATGGGGAATTCCTTTACAACAGCAACGTGTGACAACATCAATTTCCGACTGGGCCGGTTAAAGGGCCGGCCATTCCCGCTGTGCAAAGCCCGGGCCAGGAGTAACCTGTTGATCTGGCAAACCCACGCAGTGCCTGGATGTCACTTTTCTGGTCAGTTGTCAGGTTCAGATCGGTCTGAAGCCCCGCCCAGGACTTGGTAAAGAATTTGTTACAATTCCTTACAAATAATGATAAAAATCCCTTTAACCTTCAGAAGATTAGGATTGCGCGCACCATCCGGTGGCAAGCGGGGGACGACGATTTTGCAGATGGGCTCCTCAAATTGGTGGTTTTTACAGTGGATCGCTTGGCGAAACTTGGTATCCCGCCGTAACCGCCACGGCCTATCCTTTATGACCACCATCTCCATCATGGGGGTTGCGCTAGGGGTCGCCGCCTTGATTATCGTGCTCTCGGTCATGGGTGGATTCGAGCAGGAACTTAAAGAGAAAATGCTGCGGGGGCAGCCCCATGTGGAAGTCCTGGGGCAAAACGCCGTCGCCGGGTTCCCCATGCGTGAACACTCCCTGCAAACCTTTCGTGAACACTTTCCGGGAGTGGCAGGCGTGGAGCCGTTTACCCAGGCGGACGTGGTGATGAAGCAGGGAAAACACCTGTCGGCGGTGGTGTTATTTGGCATCGATCCTAACCTTAAGGCAGATATCTGGAGTTTTGAGCGTTCGATGGCCACGGGGCGGCTGGAGGCCATCAGCGATCTGCACGCCCCCATCATTGCACCGGAAGGTGTCGACTCGCGCCTGCCGGGTGTGATCCTGGGGGAGGCCCTGGCGGGACAGCTGGGGGCTGAGATCGGCGATGAAATCACCATCCTAAGCCCGCAAGCGGAATCCTCATCCACAGTGATATCCGGCGGAACGGTCTCCCGACAATACGTGATGGTGGGGACCTTTCAAACGGGGCTTTTTAATTACGACTCCAAACTGGCGGTGGTCTCCCTGGCGGAAGGGCGCAAGTTCATGCCGGAGTATGAACCCTCCATGGATGATGATGAATATGTGACGGGCATCGCTTTTAATCTGCAAAACCCCTACGATCTCGCCGCCGTCAGCAGCAAAATCACGGATTTTCCAGATCTGAAAATCAAGACGTGGCAGGACACCAATGCCTCCATGCTGTTTGCCCTGAAACTGGAAAAATTCACCATGGGCGCTATCCTCATGCTGATCGTGGTGGTGGCTGCTTTTTCCATCAGCGGCACCATGATGATGACGGTGTTTCATAAAAAAACCCAGGTCTGCCTGTATCGGTCTCTGGGCATGAGCAAGCCGTCCCTGGCAAAACTCTTCATATATCAAGGGTTTACAATTGGGACCGTCGGTATCGTGTTGGGACTTGCCTTGGGCCTCGGGACTTGTATACTGTTGTTCCATTTGCGCACGGGCTCATCCCCTGTAAATCTCTTTTATTTACGGGCGCTTCCCGTCAAATTTTTACCCCAGGAGTACGCGATCATTTGCGTTTCCGCCTGGGCCCTGAGTATCCTGGGGGCTTTGTATCCAGCCATGACGGCGGCGCGTCAGGATCCCAGCAGCGGAATGAGGTATTAGTGGCAGTTGATAATCAGCAGGTTGTGATCTCGTTACGCAATCTCTACAAGATATACGAAATTGAGTCCCATAAGGTGGAGGCCCTCCGGGATGTGAATCTTGACATCAAACGAGGGCAAATGGTGGCTATCACTGGTCGCTCTGGCTCTGGCAAGAGCACCCTGCTCCATGTGACCGGCACCCTGGATCGTCCCACCCGTGGCCAGGTGTTTCTCAATGGCACCGATGTCTCCGAGATGCCGGATCATCTGGCCTCCCAATTTCGCAACAGCACGGTGGGATTTGTCTTTCAGATGAACAATCTACTGCCGGAGTTTTCCGCCCTTGAAAACGTCATGATGCCAGGCCTGATTGCCAACGCCTCCCGACGGGAAGTGGCGGAACGGGCCAAAAGCCTCCTCGAAGCGGTGGGGCTGGCCCATCGCATCCATCACAGACCCGGCGAGTTGTCTGGCGGGGAACAGCAGAGGGTGGCCATTGCCCGCGCCCTGCTCATGGAACCGCCGATACTTCTGGCGGACGAGCCGACGGGAAACCTCGACAAACGCAGCAGCCAGGCGATTCAAGAGCTCTTGATGCACCTGTGCCAGTCCAATGGGGTGACCATGCTTTTAGTGACCCATGACTTGGCATTGGCGGACTCCCTGCCGCAGCAGGTGGTTATGGAAGACGGGCGCATTGTGGAAACCGGGGGCATCTGGTGAAATTGCATAAAATAGGCCGTTGGGCTCTTAGTTTTTTGATTCTGCTGAACGGCGTAACCGCCGAAGCGGAAAAGATTGTTGAAATTCAGGTCCAGGGTAACGGCAAAGTGGAATCGGAAGCCATTTTGACCATCCTCAAGACGCAGAAAGATCAGGAGTTCGACCCCAAAACCATCCGCGATGATATCAACGATTTGCACGAGCTCGGATATTTTTCGGATATCCGCTTCTACAAAGAACCGGCTGACGGGGGGGTGCGCCTGATTGTGGAGGTGAAAGAAAAACCCTCCATCACCAGCATCAAATTTAGTGGCCTCAACGAGCTATCGGAAGATGACTTCAAAGACAAGCTGGAGACCAAACTCTTCACCATCGTCAACGAATCAACCATCACTGATGATTTGCGTACCATAGAAAAGCAGTACCTTGAAAAGGGCTTTTACATGGCCCGGGCCACCTACCGCCTGGAGGAATCTCCGGAAAACAAGATGGAAGCCACCCTGGTCTACGAAATCGACGAGGGCGGGAAGGTACAAGTGGGTGACGTCTTTATTGTCGGTAACGAATATTTTACCGACGCCGAGCTGATTGGAAAATTCGCCTCGCAACCGGTAACACGATCTGCCGGCCTGTCGTCGACCGGCGGTGTATACAATGATGAATTTGTGAAGCGGGACGCGGATTTCCTGTCCTATCAATACAAGGACTGGGGCTTTGCCGAAGTAAAAGTGGCCAACCCCGTCAGCATCATGGACCGTGATAAGGAATATGTACGCATCACCATGGAGGTGGAGGAGGGGATCCAGTACAACGTCGGCTCCATCGATATCAGTGGTGACATCCTCTATCCCAAGGAAGACCTGATTTCCTGGATGAAACTCAAACCGGAAAAACTCTTTCGTTTTTCGCAGTTTCGTGCCGACGTGGAGATGCTGATCGATAAATATGGCGACAAGGGCTACGCCTTTGTGGACGTCAATCCCGTGCACAAGTTTGATCGGGAGAAAAAGCTGGTTCATCTGAACTATCAGATCACCAAAGGGGACAAAGTCTACTTTGGCAACATGTCGATTGTGGGCAACAGCAAGACTCGCGACAACGTGGTCCGGCGGGAAATGGATGTGGCCGACAGCGAATTATACAGTGGCACCCGCCTGACCAAGTCAAAGCGGAATATTGAACGGCTTGGCTTTTTTGAAGAGGTGCAAACCATCAAACAGCGGGACACCAAAGACCCGTCTTTGCTCCATTACAAGTTTAAGGTTAAGGAAAAACCAACCGGACAGTTGCAGGCGGCTGTTGGCTTCAACCCTGGCACCCGGCGCACCAGTGAAAGCTCTTGGTTTGGACAGGGTCGCTATTCCGAAGATAACCAGTCGGGTCTGGGGTGGCGCACCAATGTCACGGCCCAATGGAACGGGGGACGTAACTATTCGCTGGAGATGGGGTTGACCAACCCCCGGGTCAATGACAGCAAGTGGTCGTTGGGCTTGACGTCCTTTTTCCGGCATGAGGTCCGCGATATCTCCGATGATATTGCGGTGGAAGAGCGTCGGATCGGTGGCAGTGTGACGGTGGGACGGCAGATCCTGGAAAACGTGCGGGCCGCTGTCACCTATAAACTCACCAAAATCACACAGAATGCGGAGTCTTTCCTGCTGGACCGGTTTCGGGAGCAGGGCATCGAATCCAGCATGATCTTCGCGGTGACCCGCGATACCACCAATAACTATCTGGATCCATCGGAGGGCAGCATCGCCCGTATCAGCCAGCAGGTCACCGGAGGGCCTCTCTTGAAGGGGGATCAGCGGTACATGGAGACCGAACTTTCGGGGTCCTACTATTATCCCATCGATTTTACGGAAACCTACCGCACCTATTTCAAACTGCATGGAGCCTTAAGCATCCTGGAGCAAAACGGGGATTATCCCATCCCGTTCTACACCCGCTACCGACTGGGCGGTCCCGAGGATATGCGGGGTTATAAGTTCAAGACTTTGGGCCCCCGCTTCACCATCCTGCAGGCTCCCGGTGACGCCGGACGATCCATCAACAAGGGTGGGACCAAGCAGCTCCTGATGCAGGGCGAGTATTTTTTCCCCATTATTCCGGACGCCAATATCAAAGGCCTGGTTTTCGCGGATGGCGGTCGTGTTTATGACGACAACGAGAGGGTGGAGTGGGGCAATTTCAAGCGTGACGTCGGTTTCGGATTTCGCTGGATCACCCCCATTGCGCCGTTCCGGTTTGAGTGGGCTTATCCCATTGTCGATGGTAAGGTCGGCAAGGAGTTTGAATTTATTTTATATTTAGGTTATTAATAGCATTAATCTTTTTAAAAGGAACCTATATGAAATTATCATCCCGTTTTATGCATTTGGCCCTAGCCGTTTCCTGCGTCATGGGTTCCTCCATGGTTTGGGCGGCCGATGGAGCGGCGGTCGCCAATCCTGACAGCGGCGAAAAAAAGGGCCGGTATGCGGTCGTTGATATGCAAAATGTCATTTTAAACGTCAGCGAAGGCAAAGACGCACGGTCCCAGCTGGAAAAGGAAATCAAAGCCAAAGAAGCCGCTTTGATGAAACAAAAAGAAGAACTCGACAAAATGAATGCCGACTGGAAGAACCAGGCACCACTTCTGAGCGAAGATGCCCGCTTCAAAAAACAACAGGAGTTCCAGGAAAAATTCATGGGACTGCGCAATGAAGAAATGTCCTTCCAGGCGGAAATTAAACGGAAGGAACAGCAGGCCACCCAAAAAATCGCCATTGCCGTTACCGAACTGGTCAACAAGATGGCCAAAGACAAGGGTTTTGCCATGGTGTTTGAAACCAACAGCTCCGGGCTGCTCTATCTGGAAAACCCAGTGGACATCACCAAGGATGTCATTGCGGCATTTGAAGCAAAATCCGGTAAAGACGTAAAAACTTCAAAAAAATGACATCAGCCCACGGGAAAAGTCCCGTGAATCAGATGATCTGAGGGCCCTGGTAAAACCAGGGTTGTGATTTTATCTCCTGACCTCGGTGTTCAGCAAGGACGACCCTATGAATCAATCCAATTCGGAATTTACCTTTTCATTGCCGATGTCCACCCAGGATATCGAAAAATGCATTCCCCACCGTTATCCTTTTCTACTGGTGGATCGGGTGACCGACTATAAGCCCGGGGAATTTATTGTGGCCTATAAAAACATTTCGGGCACGGATCCGGTTTTGCAGGGGCATTTCCCCGGTAATCCCTTGATGCCCGGAGTTTTGATGGTGGAGGGGATGGCGCAGGCCTCCGCCGTCCTGGGAAAACTCACCCACCCGGAGACCTCCGACACCTGCCTGTTGATGGAGATTGGAGAAACCCGCTTTCGCCGCATGGTGGTGCCGGGGGATTGTCTGGAATACCATGTCCGGGTGGTTAAAAAACGGCAGCATTTTTTCTGGTTCGAGGCAGAAGCCAAAGTAGGAGACGAAATAGCTGCGACTGCGAAGTTTTCGGCTAAATTGGCGTAAATTCGTTAGTAAGATTATCAACTCAAAGGGTTGAAATATGTTTACCTTAGGCACAACCATGACAGCCGCCGAGCTGTCGCAAAAAGAAGTTAAAATTCACCCCTCAGCCATGGTGGAAAAGGGGGCTCAGCTGGGCACCGGCGTGGAAATTGGGCCTGGCGCCATCGTGGGGCAGCGGGTCACCCTGCGAGATGGGGTGAAAATCGGAGCCTCGTCTATCATCAGTGGACGAACCACCATCGGCAAGGACACGGTTATTTTTCCTCATGCCACCATTGGATCGCCCCCTCAGGATTTAAAATACAGTGGTGAGGATACCGAGCTGGTTATCGGCGAGCGCAACCAAATCCGCGAGTATGTGAACATATCCATAGGCACTGTCGGCGGTGGCGGTAAAACCACCATCGGCGATCAGAACCTGATCATGGTTTATTCCCATATCGCCCATGATTGCCATGTTGGCAATGAATGCATTCTGGCGAATGGCGTGCATCTGGCCGGACATGTGACAGTGCATAACAATGTCGTCTTTGGGGGCATGTCGGGAGGTCACCAGTTCTGCCATTTTGGCGAACGTGTCATGGTGGCTGCGGGATCGATTGTGGTACAGGATGTACCTCCCTATTGCATGGTGCAGGGGGATCGAGCCACCATACAGGGGCTAAACGTGGTGGGATTGCGTCGTGCCGGTGTTTCGTCCGACGAGATGGCCCAAATAAAAAAAATGTTTCAGATCGTCTTCCAGCAAAACCTGACGCTGGAAGACGCCATCGACAAAATCAGATCGGACGTTTCTGAATCACGGTACCAGACGACGTTTCTCAATTTTCTTAAAACCAGTACCCGGGGGGTCTGTCGTTGACCCTACCGCGGTATTTTATCTCCGCCCAATGTCAGATTGGCGATGATATCGGAGCACGGCTGATCCTGGCCCTGCGGGAACAATCCCCGCGGCCTATGGAAGCCATCGGTATTATGGGGACCCGCATGGAGGCGGTCGGCGGTCGTCCCCTCTTGCGCTTGGGGGATGTCACTCCAGCCGCGATTCAGGGGCAGTGGGGCAAGGGATTTGCCGCTGCACAATTGGAACATCTCCTGCGTAGCCGTCTGAATCGCTGGAACTTTCAATTTGCCGTGTTGGTGGGCACCAATGCGATGCATGAGCATCTGGCGAAACTTTTTGCCATGTGTCAGATCCCGTTTTTTTATTATCTGCCCAATACGCTCCTTGATTCTATTCACAACTTCCGGCGGGAAAACCCGGGATCCCCCATGACAGTGCTGGGAGCTTTTCCGTGGATGGCTGCCGACTTTCCCCTCGACAAGATGGGGATCATCTATCACGATGTTGGGCATCCCCTAAAGGACTGGAGCAAAAAGGCCAGTTTGTCCCCCGGTGCCCTAGGTCTGAGAACCGATTCCCGCAAAGTTGCTCTGATACCCTATGATGCGGCAATGAGTGCCGCCGACAGACTGCATCGGATCGCTGCTCATTTAATGAAGTTATTGCCAGATCTGGAAATCTTGGAATCCCTGCCGCCTTCCGCACAGGAACAGGCTGTAAAGCAGGAGAACATGGACCAT
>JAKQGS010000044.1 GCA_029556045.1 Pseudomonadota bacterium
GGAACAGGCCGCTGCAAGCGCATTGTGAGGCTACAGGGCAGAGAAAGTGTTTGACCCCGGCGTGCAAACGATGTAGTAAGTTGTCTCCCGTATTGCGGGTTTTATAAACGTAAGTTATCGATATTTATAGGTTTCATAGTCATGAAAAACAGCATCATCAGTGCATTTGAGAAAAAGATGTCCGCCAACGCTCCCGAAATGCCCAAGTTTCGTGCTGGCGACACGGTTCGCGTGCACTACAAAATTCAAGAAGGTAGCGACGCTTCCAAATTTCGTCTTCAGCCGTTTGAAGGGGTGGTGATCCGCTTCAAAAAAGGCACCCATGAAGGGACCTTCACGGTTCGTAAAATCAGTGCCAATGGAATTGGTGTGGAGCGGGTTTTCCCCTTGTTCACCAGCCAGATCGCCAAAGTCGAAGTACTGTCTTCCGGTGTGGTGCGTCGTGCCCGTCTCTACTACCTGCGTAACCTGACCGGTAAAGCCGCTCGTATCCGCAGCACCTTTATGGCTCGCTCAGAGGCGTAGAAGTCGTCGCACAAATCATTGTGAGACAGGCCACTAGTTGTCGTATCCAAGAATTGACTGATCTATCCCAAGGTTTACATAGTAGGAAACCTTGGGATTTTTTTGTTCACCATCATATTCAAGGCAAGCCATGTCAAAGCGGATGGTCTCCGGCTGCAGATTTGATTCTTCAAGGAATTTCAGGGCCCCTTTGAGGAGTGCCACTTTCTTGCGTTGGGGCAGCCGTTCTTCCAGGGGGCTGGTCCGGCTCCTGCATTCACGATAGCGACGGGTTTTCACTTCTACGACGATCAGTGTGCCGCCCTTTTGGGCCAGGATGTCGAGTTCCGTGCTACGTCGGCGAAAGTTCCTGCGCAAAATGGTCCACCCCTGTTTATGCAACTGCTCACAAATATACTGTTCCCCGCGTTGCCCAAGGCTCATGGGAGATGTTTCTGGTGCAGGGGTCATGGGTGGGAGGATAATAGCAATTTAGCGACGGGTGCAAAGCTCTTGCGGTGCAAGGGGGTGATTCCATATTCCGTCATGGCGCTCATATGGGCTTTCGTGCCATATCCAACGTGAGAATCAAAACCATAAACCGGGTAGAGAGTACTTTGCTCTCGCATGAAGTTATCCCGTGCTTCCTTGGCCACGATGGAGGCGGCGGCTATGGCGAAACAGAGGTTATCCCCGCCCACCACGCATTTTTGCGGCATGTTAATCCCGGAGATTTTTTGATTGCCGTCAACCAGTAGAAGATCGCCTTTGAATGGTAGATCCGCAATCGCCCGTTTCATGGCCAAAAAGGTCGCTTGTAGGATGCCCGTCTCGTCGATTTCATCCACGCTGGCTGTGGCAATGGCCTGGCCAATGGCTATATCCGCAATAACCGGAAGAATTTGCTGACGCTGGCGGCGAGAAAGGGTTTTCGAGTCCCTGATCAATTGACGTACGCCTGGTTCGAGTGCAATTATGCGTTCATAATCGAGTATGACCGCCGCTGCGTAAACTGGGCCAGCCAAGCAGCCCCGGCCCACCTCGTCGACCCCAATGAGGTGCCGGTGGGACTGGCGCAGCTGGTTTTCAAAGGAAACGTCGATTGTCATATCAGCGGATCGTTTTGTTGATCAGGTCTTGCAGTTTAGCTTTAGGATGAGCTCCGACCAAGGCGTCTACCACTTTTCCGTCCTTGATCATGACAAGATAGGGGATCGATCGCACCCCAAACTCGGCGGGAATATTAGCATTTTCGTCAACGTTCATTTTGGCGATCACGACCTTGCCTTGGTATTCTTCCGCCAAAGCCTCCAAGGTGGGACCGATGGCAAGGCAGGGCCCACACCAAGGCGCCCAAAAATCAACCAGGACTGGGACGGACGATTTAAGGACGGTATTGTCGAAATCATTATCGCTAACGGCTTTTGTGAACTGCCCCATCTGCAAGGATCTCCCATCAATAAAAGCGAGGTTTGCCTGAGCCAATATTGTATTGGGCAGACACATCGATTTGTCAAAAACTTTCTTTAAAGCCAGCTAGGAAGTCGGTGGATTTGTCGCTTGATGACCGGAGTAGGTGGGATTTAATGCGCTTTACCACCAATCTGTTTAATCCCTTAAGAGAGGGTGGCTGACTGCGATCCGCCTTGCTTGCGAAGTATTGAGGCATAACCTCGGAAAGGACCATGATCAGAGTGTCACGGGGGACCAGTGCCAGCCAACTATCGATAAGGAAAAATTCGGAATAGGGAAGAAAAAGGCCTTTTTGCCGGTATTCAAGGATGTATTGCACAACCATTTGTCGATCCGACATTTGCTCGAAATTCATGACGGTCATGAAGAGCGATCTCCCTTGTGCAAGCCGGTTCGATGCAGTCTTTGTTCGATTTCTTCGAGCCTGTGTACCATATCCCGGAGTTGTTTGTCATAACGGAAAATTTCGTGCAAATGATCGTGTATTCTCAGTAGGTTGGCAGTGCGAATTGCCAGCGAATCCAGCTGGGAAGGTGCTACAAAATCAAAATACCAGTTTTCGGCCACGATATCCTGAAATTGATCGACAATGGCGGCAAATCCAATGTCCGTCAGTACCAAAGCTGGTGGTTTGATCTGATTTTGAGCGGGTATGCGGATTTTGATGCGATTGAGCCATGCCAGTAGTTCGTTTTCCGGCACTTGATTCGCAGCGATTATCAGGAGATCGCAGGGAGCAAATGCGGGGTCTTCAAGGTTCCTCAGACGTACAAATTCAATGTCGCCAAATCGCTTCAGTTGCTGTTCAAACGCAATTTTGGTTGGGCCACTGAGATGTCGTTCGCTGTCCCAATAACAAACCCGTTTATTTTGTCGAAAAATCGTTGACGCAGGGGTCATGGTTATTCACGTCCCTTTCTTCTCATCAGGAATGATCTATCCTATAATAACTGGAAGCCACATATAAATCGAGGAGCCTTTGCCATGATTCAAGTCAACGCCAAAGCCCCAACCCGAGTTGACTTGGGAGGCGGTACTTTGGACATGACGATGCTGCATCAGATCCTCGATCACAAGACGACGGTTAACGTGGCGGTTTCCGTTGAAGCGGAAGTGGAGGTCACCACCTCCGGGACCGACTGCTTCGAGGTGATCAGTGAAGATCAGAATCTGCGCTTGAATGGCTCGTTTGCAGAGGTCACCGCCTCCCAAAGTCTGCCGTTGGTTGGGCTATTGCTGCGTCATTTGTGGAAACCCGATTTGCCGCCCCTGCGCATATTGTCGCGAGCGCAGTCACCCGCAGGAGCGGGAATGGGGGGATCCTCCTGTCTGTCCATCGTTCTGACGGGTGCTTTGGCCAAAGCTCGCGGCCTGGTGGAATCCTTTCGTTTCGATGACGATTATGCTTTGGTGGAATTTGTGAAAGATATCGAGACATACCTGATCCGGGTGCCCACAGGATGCCAGGATTATTGGGGTGCCGTGCGGGGAGGGGTCAACATCATATCGTTTCCTCCCGGAGGGGCCGTTGTCAAAACCCTAGAATCGACCGACATCCCCGAGCAGCTTGGGGAACGTATGGTGTTATGTTATTCGGGGAAATCCCGGGCTTCCGCAACCAATAATTGGCAGATCTTCAAAAAAGCATTTGAGGGTGACGGGGAAATCATCCGCAAATTAAACCGCATTGGAGTATTGGCGGAAAGCCTGGCCAGGCACATGATTGCTGGGGATCTGGAGGCGGCTCTGCATGACTCCCTGCAGGAGTGGCAGGTCCGCCGCGAAATATGGCCGGACATTGTCACTGTGGAAACCCTGC
Source organism: Pseudomonadota bacterium (assembly GCA_029556045.1). The sequence continues at coordinate 3,797 of JAKQGS010000044.1, forward strand.
GGTTAGAAAAAGCAGCCGCGCAAGCGGGAGCCGATTTTTCCCGTGTGTGCGGTGCCGGAGGCGGTGGCGTCATGGCTATTTTCACACCGCCGACGCGAAGATCCGCCGTTGTGACGGCACTGAAAAACGCCGGAGGTGTCATTCTCAGTGGAGGCCCCACCAGGCAGGGCCTGCGGGTTAACGGTCAGTGAGGGTGGAAAGGAATTCTCATGTTACCAAGCGACAAGATGGTCGAAAAACTGAATCTGAATGGATATTCCAGGCATTTCCTGATTTGTGTGGGACCAAAATGCTGTCAGGAGGACAAAGGGAGGCGCCTTTGGGATTACGTTAAAAAGCGGTTTTCTGAGCTTAAATTGTCCAATACCCAAATGGCGCCGGTGCTGCGCTCCAAAGTAGGATGTCTCAGGGTCTGTTGTGACGGCCCGATCGCCGTGGTGTATCCTGAAGGGACCTGGTATCGCCAGCTGGATGAAAATGCGATTGAGGAAATCATGGCCCAACATTTGATTGGGGGTGTGCCGGTTGAAAAATACCGTTTTGCCCAGAGTCATGTGGACAAATTTGAAAATACCGCTTTGGAGATCCCATGAAGTCATTCAGAGTGGTGTTGGGCAATATGATACATAAGTTTGTTGCGGTCACCTTGACCATGGCGGCCTGCGCCAAAGACCAGCCGATTCCCGAGATTGAAATACATGCAACGCCGGTGACTGCGGAACCTCAGGGTTCCAAAGCTCAGGAAATCTTCCGGCTTGATGCCCTGTTGAAAAAAGATCCAGCTCGGCGTCAGCTGCTGGCGGATCTTACCGAAATCATCAAAGCTCAATCATTCGAGGAGAGAGAAGATTGGCGACAGGCCAGGCAAGCGTGGTTGAATGCCATGACTAAGAGTACGGGATTGTTTGCTGAAGCGGCTTTTAAACGGTGGGTGCGCGCTCATGCAAAGGCTTTAGACTTAAAATTCGACAAGGTCGTCTTGGCGTCCCTTCTCCTGACGGAAACAGACAACGGTCAAAAGTCGGAGTATATGCGCACCCAAGGTCTGGCCGATCCAATCAAACTGCAGAGTATGCTGCAAAATTTCACAGAACTCGATGTGGATCTACGCCCCATCCTGCGTGAGGAGCAAGCTCCTTTTATACCCGGTGGTCCGATTCCATCCGAAGAAGACCCCCAGCTACTGAAAACCTCGCAATCTTATTGTCTTGCGAAGGATGACCAACGTCACATCTGGAAGCCATGGGTTGATCGATTAAATTCGGGTATGAAACGGTTTTGGCAGGCACGCGTGGCAGAATGTTCGGGTGACTTGGCGCAAGCATTAGCGCTGTATAATTCCGCATCGTTGAAGCTTGGCCGAAGCCGTAAAAGTGCCTCCATGGGCGTGGTGGCTGCTGAACGCGTCGTGGATCTCTATAAACAGCTCGGTCTGCGGGAGGAAATGCCCAATGCCTATATTCAACTTATGCGAGCCTTTGAGAAACCAGGCGTCACAGGTAAAAATTATGGTGAGGATGACATCACTTTTAAAATTCGCCATGCCAATGCCGCGCTCTACGCTGCGCGTTATCGTGCTCTTGTGGCTGACTATATAAATGCCAAGAGTTATGTTCAGGATGGTGTGGATATCCTGAACCTGTTGACGAAGCAGCAGGCAGAACTTCTTAACAGGAGCCACCGAAAGCAGATCATGGAGCTGCGGGCTGATGCTCATCATATTCTGGCGTTTCGCATCGCTCTGGAGCAAGGGGATTTGAATGCAGCCAAGTCATTAAGCCGGGCCGCACTTGAGATTCCGGACCTAAGCCCGGAGTGGAAAGAACGGTTTGCGTGGAATCATGCATTATATGATTACAAGGCCGGGAATTTCAAAGATGCGGCTGCTGATTGGCAAAACATGATCACGTCAAAAACCGATGAAGTTCGGGAAAAATCCTATTTTTGGGCGGCTCGGGCTCTGGAAAAAATGGGTGACAGGCTTCAGGCGCAAAATAATTTGAATAAACTGCGAGAGGAGTTTCCACTTGGTTTTTATTCGGTGAGTGGCGTACCTCTGGCGGGTATGGAAGATGGTGAGACGGAATGGCATGCTGATTTTCAAGCGGCTTCGGCGATGGAAAAAACCATTGCTGATGCGGATAACTATGGCCTTGGTTCATTCCGCTCCGAGCGCGAATCCGCCCGCCTGCTCCTACGGGCCGAATTGATGGTTGCGGCAAGAGCCGGAGAATGGGCATCGCTGGCGGTTAAGGAATTGCTACGTTCAAGTCGCAAAAAATTCCCCATGAAAAATCATATCCCCCCGTATGTTTATATGTCACGCCTCCTGCACGAAGCCGGCGATTACTTCGGAGCAATCGCCCTCTCGGCTGAAATGGCAGTGGTCTTTCCCGGTTTTTGGAAGGATTATCCGGAGCAAATTCTCATATATTACCCACGACCCTTCGCGGATTTCTTTGACTCATCAGCCCGTCAATATGGAATGGAAAAGGAAGTCCTCTACGGCATTTCACGGCAGGAAAGCGGTTTTCGCAAAGATGTAAAGAGTCCAGCTGATGCCTATGGTCTGATGCAACTGATTGTTCCCACAGCCGAGCGGATGATTCGGCTAGAAGGTGGCGAAACAGACAATATGCCAGACCGACTGCGGCAGCCAGCCACCAATATCAAAGCCGGGGCTGCCTATCTCAACCTCCTGACAAAGCGCTACTCTGACAAACTCCCCTCCGTTTTTGCGGCATATAATGCCGGTGAATATGTTGTGGATATCTGGCAAACACGACGGGCTCAGGAAGACCCCTTGCTGTGGATCGAGTTCATTCCCTTTCTCGAAACTAAGACTTATGTGAAAAAGGTTTGGGGAAACCATCATATTTACAAGTATATCAATGGGCATAGTGGTCAGCTGGAGGCTCGGCTCAGGAAGTGGCAGGAATTAACTGTTCAAGAAATAGGCAAAGATCCCATGATGTAGGTCGGTCCTTTCCCCAGATTGTCGATGGCGTGAAATGAACTTCTTCGATGGCGCCAAATTGCACTTTCACCAGGGGTGGGGGTCGTGGTAAAAGTGAGTTCAAATTTCCGGCTTGGCCGGGTGCCTGTTTGATCGAGTAAGGGGATGTGGAATGGCGGATCATAAAGCAGTTAATCGCGATTTAAGCAAAGAAGCCACCGGATGGCTCAGTTTGATATTTATCATGTTTTTGTTTCCCGCGTTGTTTTTCTTCTGCGTCTTTTTCCCAATCTGGATGGGTTGGGCTTCTCCCTATTGATTGGGGCTGTAATAAACTCAACAAATTCAACCGGTTTTGTTTAGAAATCGGTTTTTTTTATTGTTGAGTTCCTCGCTGGACTTCGATCCCCCCTTGATATAAATACTGGACGCTGCCAGTGCTGAAATTCCTTCATCAAAAAAGGGCTGTTATGCGTTATTCATCCAAGGTGAACCAACCGTCTTTCCCGGAGACGGCACGACGTGCCGAGGGGATTTCGGCGGTTGCGAAGGAATACTTTCAGATGACTAAACCCACCATTGGGATGCTGGTGGTCATTACCGTTATTCCATCATTGATTATGGTCAATTCGGAACTTCCCAGCCCGGTTTTAACCATCGTGACGCTGCTGGGGACATTCCTGGCGGCCTCGTCCTCTGGCATCTTCAATCATTTGGTGGATGCCGATATCGACCAAGCGATGGTAAGGACCAAATCTCGGCCGCTACCATCTGGAAAGGCCAATAAAAAGGTGGCATTCACTCTGGCCGTTGCTCTGGGAGTGGTGTCATTTTTGATGCTTTACCTATGGGCTCATCCTTTGGCAGCCTGGGTTGCTTTGGCGGCTAATGCTTTTTATGTGATGGTCTACACCATGTATCTCAAAAGACGAACAGTCCAAAATATCGTCATCGGCGGGGCGGCAGGGGCTGTGGGACCGTTGATCGGATGGGCGGCTGTCGCTGGGCGTCTGGATTTGCCCGCATGGATTCTGTTTTTGGTGATATTTCTTTGGACGCCCCCGCATTTTTGGGCTCTGGCCATCAAATACAAGGATGACTATGCCAAAGCCAACATTCCCATGATGCCATCCGTGCGGGGTGTTGATCACACTCAGCTTCAAATCCTCATCTATACCCTGACCCTGATCCCAACGATCGCATCTCTGTATTACCTGCAGTCCGCTGGCTGGATTTATTTGGTGTCAGCCATGGCTATGACCCTTTACTTTTGCTGGCTTGCACTTAGAATGTATTGGCGACGTGATCCCAAATTGGCCATGCCGTTGTTTTACTATTCGTGTTTTTATCTCTTTGGCATTTTTGGCACCCTCACCATTGATCGCATTCTGATCCAGGGATAAGTTGAGATCACCGTTATTTGGGGAGTTTGGAATGATTGAGCAAATTAAGGAAATCATAGAGAAGGATATCAATCCACAGCTTGAATTGCATGCGGGCGGCTGTGAACTAATCGATGTGGACGACGGCATAGTCACTCTGCGGCTCTATGGCGGCTGCTCAGGATGCCCATCCAGTCAGATTACCTTATTTAACGGTATTGTTCCGATTTTAAAGGAAAAAATTCCAGAAATTCGTGATGTAGTGCTGGGTTGATTCTTACCGCTCCCTAAAGTTTCGGTCGTTTTTCCGATAAGCCCTTATACTCATTGGATGCAATGGTGTGGGAGCGCGCTGCGTGAATAGTGTATTTCAATTTTTAGTCATTCTGATTCTGAATTTGTTGGGGAGCGGTTCTACGGAAGCCGCCCCAAAGCCCATGCCCACCGATTCGGAGCTGCGGCGCGATATCCGATTCTATGAGCATAAAAACCCGAATCTGGCGCTCGAAATTCCGGTTCATGCAGAATACTACTCCTGGCGTATAAAAGGTAAAATCGGGGGCGTTGACCTTTATCCGACAGAAGTTCCCGTGGTTGTTTATGAAGAAGACCGCATGCGTACCCGGCAAATCAGTGTCATCGCCGTGGGGCAGGAGTTTGAAATCAAAAAAGTCCAGAACATCAAGGGCGCCCATTATTATTCTTACGAACTACCCCAGACGGTTGAAGGTGTGAGGGAAGGTTGGATAGCGGGATACTTCATTGAAAAGGTTGAGTGAAGCCCCGATCGCATTGTCCGTCTTTCTGCCACTTTTCCAGGGCTGTGGCTAGTTCTTCGACAAACGTCTTCAATAAAATCAATGTCATGCAATGGCACAGGGTTTGCTCTAATACGGATGTCGGCTTAATCGTGAGCCGTCTTCTCCCGTTGTTGCACCCTTACCTGCGCAGGACTTGAACATGCTCCAATCCCCCAAAAACTCCCTTATCATTGAATGCGAATTAGACTCTGCTACTCTGGAAGTCGTCCGGGATCTCCGTAGGATGCGCCTGGAGATTGCAAAAAAGCAATTGGCGGATGCTGAAAACACCATCAGCGAATTGCTGGCGAGGGGTTTGATAGCTGAAGGGGAGCAGAGTGACTATCGGGCATCCCTGCAGGGAACTTTGACGCAAAAGATTCAGGAATTGGAATCGCGCAATCGTCAGGATCACGTCGTTTTTGCCGATGAGATTGAATTTATGGTCAGTCTTATGGATAAACAATCGTCTTGAGAGTATACCTCAGTCGACAACCGTCAGGATTTCAACTAAGCCATCGCTACGAATGGCGATGGTGTGTTCAAATTGAGCGCTTAACGATCCATCGATGGTCACGGCTGTCCATCCATCAGCTTTAACTTTGGTCTTCCAATGCCCTATATTGATCATTGGTTCGATGGTAAACACCATGCCTGGCGTCAACCGAACACCCGTACCCGCTGTGCCAAAGTGAGAGACTTGTGGCTCTTCATGAAAGCTTCGTCCGATGCCATGACCGACAAAATCCCGGACCACGCTATATTTGTGCTCTTCGGCGTGCGCCTGAATGGCTGCACCGATGTCTCCGATCCGTCCGCCTGAACGGACAGCTTGAATGCCTCGATCAAGGCACTCTTTGGTAACCCGCACCAGCTTTTGCGCCTCATCACTGACCTGGCCCACCAAAAAAGTGCGGGAGGTATCGCCATAGTACCCGTCGACGATGGTTGTGATATCGACGTTGATAATATCGCCATTTTTCAATTTGACTTTGGTACTGGGAATGCCATGGCACACCACATCATTGATAGAAGTACAGATGGATTTGGGAAAGCCTTTGTAATTCAAGGGAGCTGAAATTCCACCATGCTTGATAGTGAATTCATGGCAGATTTCGTTTAACTCCTGTGTCGTCACTCCCGGTTTGATAAAGGGCTCGATCATATTCAAAACTTGCGCTGCGAGCCGACAGGACGGTTTCATCGCGTCAATTTCTTTATCATTTTTCAAAATAATCAAAACAATCCCCTATTTCGAAGCGCGCACCACTTGCTGCAGCAATTCATGGAACCAGTCAGGGTTCCGAATAAAGATTTTATTGGGCAATCCTCGCTGCAAACCCGCTATGGTCAGGCAGCTGCGATGTTGCATGAGGATGGTGAAAGGCTCAAGTTCATAAACCCGGCGATGGATCGCCATGAGGTCACCAAAGTCCGGTTTTTCGTGGCTCAATGAGCGGGCATATTTGTCGACCAGTGAGTTAAGAGCGGGGTCACTCCAATGAAAAAAATCTTTATTTTCAGAGGGGTACCCTAAGCCGATACGCCTGAGATCACCATCTGGCCAAGGTAATACCACAGCCATCAGGTTGCCGTCCAGCACCGTTGCCCGGGCGGGTTTTGGGGACACAAAATGTGTTCTGATGCCAATCGCCGCAAAGCTATCGGACAGAACCTTGATGAGGAGATCCGGAGCGGTATGGGGGATACCAATCGTGAGTTCGAAAGGCTGGCCCTGGGGGATCATGCGGGTGCTGTTGAGATTGGGACGTCGATATCCTTGGGATGTGAGGAGCCGGTCCGCAAGGGCATAATCATGGGGGCGGATCACCGTGTTTCGGTCATACCCAGGATGAGCCCTGAGGATGGGGGCTGATACGAGATCCCCCAGAAAGCCGGCCCCGGCACGTAAAATCGTTCCCCTTGGAGCCGCAGCGGTTAAAGCCTGGCGGACTTCTGGTTTGTGGACAGATGGACTTTGCGGATTCCAGGATATGGCTGTCATAACCGGCAGGTCGAGCGGCCGGTCACATTTTATGGATTCATCTGGTAGTCGGGAATTCGGAGAGCCGCTGAAGTCTGATGAGTAACGGAACTTCAGACTCACCGACCCTTTGGCCGCCTTGGTTTTGCTTTTCACCGCTCCATCTGGCGAAGAAACCACTTGCGGACTGGCAAACGAGAGGCGTTCTGGGAGCGTTGGGCTCGGTCGGTTGAGGATCAATTGCACCTGAGATTCGTTCTGTTGGATCCGATACAGACCGACACATTGAAAGCCTTTTGGGGGGGAAGGTTTTCGTATGGGGAGGTAGTTCAATATGTATGGTCCAAAGGAGGGTGTTTCTGACCACTGCACCACCAAACGCTGAGGCTCATGGGCCGTCACACTAAAGGTTGGCGGATTAGAAAGGTATGGACTATGTCGCATGATAGCCGGGCTTAAATCTTTTTCAAGCAGTGCTTTGACATCCTGTGCCGTAAATGGATCACTATCCCACCATTTCAACCCGGTCCGTAATTCCAGCTCCCATTGGGTCGCTCCGGCATTCTGAGTAACGGCAAGTCGGCGCAGCAGATAGACTTCGGACGCCTGCTTCATGAGGTTTAACCGAGTCAGAGTCGGGCAGGCGAGTCGCCCCCAAACGGGATGACTCAGCATACCTGCTGAATCAAGATCTTCGAAACTGCTGGGGGGGGTGTCGGACCAGCCTTCAACCTGTATCGTAACCGACTGGGCTAACAAAACCGGGCTAAAATGGGCTATTAGAACAAGTCCCCAAAACCACGGATTACGTTTCAAATGAATAAAGGGGTGAATAGTCATGGATACAAAAGAGCCTATTTGATAGGTTTTCAACAGTTGTATTTTAACGGGATCGCCCCAAAAAGCCATCCCCTAATCGGCCAGGTAGCCATTGAAGCAGAGATTGTCCAAAAAATACGACGTCGTGGTCGTGGGTGGGGGAATGACCGGATGTGCAGCGGTCCATCACCTCACCCGACAAGGGATCACCAATATTGCCTGGATTGTCCCTCAGAAAATATCCGCGTCAGGGGTGTCCGCTGGCATTTTAAGTGGCGAGCCCTGGGACAATTTCACCCGTTTTTCCCACGCACATGGCAGCCGGTTTTCGGAATATCTTTGGCAGATCATGCGAGACGGGTTTGATGCGTTAACGAGGCAGCTGGAGCAGTGGGGTATACCAATCGCACGTGGCCGGCGTGTTCGCCTGATTTTATCGCAGCATGAGTTGGCGGAATGTGAATCTGCGGTTCATCAGTTGACGTCCGCTGGATTTTCCGTGGAGTTGTTTGATCCTGCTGACGACCTGCACTTTCCCGGACTTGGTGCAGAGGTCATGGCCGTGCAGGATAGTGGTACCGTGGCGGCTATGGTTGACCCCGGTGCCGTTTTGAGCGCTTTTCATCAGCACACCAAAATCCCTGCAATGGATGGTAAAGCGGAGAGGATCGAAAGCAAAGGCACCAGTGTGTTTTGCCACCTGGCAGATGGGAGGCAACTGGAGGCATCGTTTGTGGTGTTAGCCTGTCATGGGGAAATCCCAGGTTTTTTGCCAACATTACGGGATGCCTTGGTTCCCTACAATGATCAATGGGCTGCCTATTCCCGTCCTTTGGCATGGCCGGCTGGGTCGCTTGCAGCTGGAGACGTATTCAGTGCCAATCATGGTCATATCTGGGGAGGAATCCATCCTCAAGGAAATGTGCACTGTGGTGGCGCCCGCTATCTGCGTCCTCTTGCCGGGATTGGACAGCATAAATCGGAATGGCGGGACGATATCAGTCAGCACCTTGCTCGAAAATTAGGTGGTATTTTCAGTGGTGAATTTAAACCGGTTGGTGGACAACGTGCCGCCTTGACCGACTGCTGGCCCTGCGATGAATTGCCAGTTATCGGTCCCATGTTTGGTGAATCGCAAGTCCTTTTGGCGACGGGATATATGGGCAATGGGCTGGTTTGGGGTTATTGGGCCGGGCGAGTTGTGGCGGAACTTATCGCTTGCGGTCAATGTGCCGATCTGGATCGGCGCCTTGCTCCAGGTCGGTTTAGAAGTTTGGGAACCTGAGGTGGATCATGGCGAAAATTGTTGAAAAAATTGTGCGGTGTCCCCGCTGTCGCAAAGAATGTGTTTATGGTGAAGTTAATCCTTGGCGACCATTTTGCAGTGAGCGTTGCAAACTCATCGATATCGGGGCGTGGGCCGACGAGTCCTATCGCTTTCCTACGGAGACGAGGGTTGAGGGAGAATCAATCGACGAATTATTGGATGACGAATCTTAAAAGCGTCCCACCTAAGATAGAGTCGCCGGTCGGGAGGAAATGGAAATTCTTCGTCACTCATCAAGGTTTTTAAGCCAAAACAGTTGGGGTCTGTCGTCTACAATAACGGCGATAAGAGGAGCACGCACGGTCAACCTCTGGATATTTTCATTTTCATTGATTTCCAAATGAAATTCTTTTTTGCTTCGTTGTGCCACATCATATATTTCTAGTTTGCCGCTGCCGAAGAGGTACGCATGAGTGGTTTTGTCCACATGCATGGCGCTGAGTTTAAGGGATGGATTGACGGGAATAATCGTTTTACCCTTTGATGAAGTCTCCAGCACAATCACGTTGCGGTGGGTGTTTAGAAAAAGGTCGTCACCATTACCCTGCAGATCTAAGACCATGTTTTTGACCTGATGAATCGTCGCGGGTTTCCCCCAATTTTTTTGGGGGGAAAATTCCTGCATCAAAAGGTTATTGTTGGAGAGTAGCCATAATTGCATTTTATCAGGATCAATCCAGACCCTTTCCGCCTCCTTCATATCGGGGGGGGCTGCAAATGTTTTGATGGACTGTTTTGTCAAGTCCACGACGTTAATGGTGTTCTGCATCAGCCACCAAAATTTATTGTCAATAAAACGATGGCCGACCAGCTTCCCCGGCGAGGGTAGCTGATAGCGATAAACAAGCTGGGGACTGACACTGAGGTCCAGCAATGTGTATGAGCCGATCACCAGCAGGCGACCGGGTTCAATGGGCTCAATTTCAGAAAACTTGGATGGGGAGCTGGTTGATCCAAGATGGATGCGCTTCAAAGAGCCGGTTCCTATGTCCCATTGCCAAAGTTTGCTCTTTCCCAGCATCCAGACTTTGTTCATATCAGGAGAAATCTTAACATCTTTGATGGGAAGATCCTGATCGAGGGTCTCCAACTGAAAATTCGGTAAAGTAAGTTCCTGAACACGTGGATCGGGAGGTTGTCTGTTTGGTGTGGCGAGAGCCGATTGAGGTGAAGTGATTCCAAGGAGGCAGCCAGCAAATATAACCAAAAAATACTTAACGCTATAGCCAGGAGGCTGACGCATGTTATCGCTCCATGATGCAAGTTGATTACAGGGCTAATACGATTTGACCAAGCACCAGGTCGCCGGCAATCCCCGAGCCTTTGAGTTGCTGATCTGCCTGTTGACAGAGTCGCAGCACTTTAATCAGTTCCAATGGGGATTTTTGGGACACGTACTGATTATAACTTTTAATGACCGGGAGGGGTAGTTTTTGGGCGCTTGCGGCTTGCTCCGGGCTATGACCCTGACGTAAAAGCTGATTAATCCGTAGCGCCTTGCGCACTAAGGATGCCAATACTGCCAGGATTCCCAGTGCGTTTTCCCCGCGATTCAAAAGGGAACTCACCATAGCCAGGGCGTCCGCGGATTTTCGCCCCAGAATCAGCTTTTCAAGATGAAAAATCATGTCCTGCCGCAAAAACCCCAGGATCGGTCCGACTTCCTGCGCCGTCAGAGTTCCGGGAAAATCGGCAAATACCAGTGCAATTTTCTGCAATTCATTTTGGATCGTGGCCAGATCGAGGCCCACCGACTGACGGAAAAGCTGAACAGCTTCACTGTTCATTTTTAATCGATGCTTGCAAATCTGCTGCTCCAGGTAGCGGTCCACCTCATAGTACGCAGGCTCAAAGCATGGGATGTCCAGAAAGGAGCGTCCCTTTAGGGCGTTGAACAATTTGACGGGTGTTGAACCGGTCTGAAGGGTCAGGCACAGGGCTCCCTTTGGTTGCGAGACGGGCATTGCTTCGAAATATTTGGGCAGGTCAGCCTTTTTTTCCAGTTTTTGTACAACATAGAGAGCCTGTGGCTCAAAAATGGCATCCTGTGTCCATATCTGCTCCAATGCGGATTGATCGAATCGTGCCATATCCAGGCTGTTGACAGAGGAGTTCTTCCGTTGGATCCATAGCCCCCGGACGTCATGCAGGGCTTCCTGCTGGAGAAAGTCACTGGGTCCGTAAAGAACGATGATTTTAGGAAATTGCAGCTGGGTTGCCAGCTCTCCCAAGCGGGTGAGGGCGCCTTGATAATCCTTGTAGCCCAACTTGGTTTTGGTCACGGTGTTCTGACCCTCTAGCTTGGTGTGTAAAACGCCTAAATATAACGCTATTTATCGAAATATCCAAGGATTCACCCCCACTTTGTCATCCTGGTGCAATATTTAGCTGAGGGATTGCCCCGGTGGGTGTTATAAATAGAAGCCTTTTCCGAAATGATTAAGGAGCCGACATGGTTTTTCCCGCGACGTTCTTGCTGATTTTATTGACCGCGCTGGCCTGTAGCTCAGGCAATGACACCAAGACCACGAAAACCCCGGCCATACGGCAGGGTTCAACGGTTTCACCGGTAGCTATCAAGTTTTTTGATGGTCACGGTGCCCTCAGTCAGGATGGGGTAACCATGGCTTTTCTCAGCGGTAAATCGGGAAATAATAACATGAAGGGGGTCCTGCTTCCGGACGCGGATCCGGCTAGTCCGCAGGGTGTGGGGAGTGACCCGGACTGGGGTGCCTTACAGGCGCTGACCCTGGCTGCTGATGGCAGTACGGTGGCCTGGTTGGCAGATTCCGAGGGAATCCAAAGTATTAAAATTCACCGGGTGGATACACCGGACCTAGTAAGCGATGGGACTTTGATCGACGGGATTAGTGTATCCCGAATTGCTCTGCAGGTGGGGGCGGCTGGCTCGGCCCTGGCGGTGGAAGGGGTGGATACATTAGGCGACCGGAAAATCTCCATCACAGGCTTTACGGAGTCGTCGGGTGCTTTTACGCTGGCTGAGCCTATTCCTGTTCCCGATCTTGAAGCGGATGAGGAAATGTTTCAGTGGCTGCCTGTTGACAATGGACTGGCCTTTATAACCCGGGTGATGACGGGTGGGTCATCACAGTTAAAAGTGCGGACAACCACCAATAATGCCCTGGAAGGTATGGAAGTTCGGTCCATCGATTTGGCTTCAACTCAGGATCCCGCCCCATTTGCGGTCGGGAAAGGCAAAGTGGCTTATATTGGGAGGATGACCGGGACAATGGAGGAACGCGCCCGCGTTCCCCATGGCAATAAACCACCCGACGCCAATGGCGTGGATACCAAGGGTTTTGTTTATGTGGACTCCGAAGTCAAGGTTTTGGATCTGGATGGCAACGAGGAAACCGCTATTGAATCCGAACAATATAAAATTCGGTCCGTGGATCTGACCTCCGATGGCTCCCTGGGCCTGGCTCTGGGCAATGAAGTCTTGGCCTGCGAAGCAGGCGATATCTACGGCACTTCCCTGATGCTGTTGGATCCAGGTACCGGTAAACGCATACGGGTCATACCGAAGAGACTGGAAGATGGAAGCTGGACTGCAACGGCAGACCCCTGCACAGACTTCACAGCAGACGCTGGGGATGGTAAACCATCGATCGACATCTTTTTACAGGAAGCTCACCTGGCCAAAGATCCATCTGGCAAAATTGTCATCCTATATGGGAGCTGGCGCAGTGGTGATGCGGAGCTTTATCGTATGGAACTCACATGGGACCAGGGTGAAAGTTCACTTCAGGATGTCGCGATCACAAATATTTCCCAAAACACTGCGGAATAGAAAATTAATAGGATCTACGGTTTGAGCAAGCTTTTTGCCTGCACGATATCTGCTTGAATTTGAACCTTTAATTCATTGAGGTCGGCAAATCGTTGTTCTTCCCTCAATCGATGATTCAAAAAGTATGAAGCCTGCTTGCCGTAAAAAAAGTCGCCTTCCGGATATTGATGCAGGAGATGAGCTTCGATACACATACTCCTGTCTCCGCCAACGGTGGGACGTTCACCAATGTTAAATACGGCAGGAACGGCAGTTGGGGGAATGGACATCAATCTGGGCTGCCCTTCCGCATACTCCCAATTGACATACCCAGCATAAACACCTGAGCGAGGGATCAACTGTTCAACCGGCCGCAGATTCGCGGTCGGTATGCCGATGGTGCGCCCAATTTTTCGACCTGATACCACGGTTCCCTCCAGGCAATAGGGGCGTCCCAACATGCGGGCAATGAGATCCCAATCTCCCGGCTGCTGCAGCGCCGCTCTGATGCGGCTGCTGCTAATAGGTTCACCTTCCAAGGTCAGTGGCTCGGAGACCGTTACACTGACCCCGCGCTCCCGCCCCATTTTTTGCAGGTAATCCACATCCCCGACTCGCCGATGGCCAAACCTAAAATCATGCCCCACCAATAGGCTGGAGGCCCCCAGCTCATTGCAAAGGATCTGAGAAAAGAAGGTGTCGGCAGATATCAGGCTAAAGTCTTTGTCAAATGGCTGCATCAAAGCCCATTGCACTTGAAGCTCACGAAAGGCCTGTAATTTTTGTTGTGCGGTAAACAGCGATTGCTTTACCGACTCTGGGGCAAAAAAGGTTTTGGGACTGGGGTCAAAAGTAAAGACCATCGACTGGGTGCCGCTTTGCTGAGCTCTTTGGATAGTGGAGTGAATCAGCGACTGATGTCCCAGGTGACAACCGTCAAAGGCCCCAATGGTTATGGCTGTTGCAACGGGTCCGTTTTGCAATTTTTTAAATTGCCGGTAATTTTGGAAGGTTATCAAGGTGATGCCCGGGTGGTTTAAAGCATTTAATTAAATTGTTAAAATAATAAAAGCAAACCAAATACATTGATCAGTTTGTCCATAGCATTAATGATCTGGAATTGCACCACGACAATTCAAACTAGCCAAGTGTACCGCGGCGGAAGGCTTAAATGGAAGACGATATTGGGTTGAAGTTCCTGGAAATCGGAAGTTTCAACACCTTCACCATGACAATGGCCACGCTGGCGGTGATTTTGGTTGTCGTCATGCTTTGCGCCAATGTGTTTCTAAGGGTATGGGGGATTCTTTCGGGATGGGTGCAGGATGATGGGCAGGAAGCGCGAGCCAGGACTCATCTCAAAAAGCTTTTTTTGCATCTGGAATATTCTTTGCCCATTCCCTCCGGAGAACAAAGTCCTTTCTGCAAAGGCTTTCTTAGAAGCCTCTCAGGCCATGGAGCTTTTTTTGTCACAGAATCTTCTCCCTATCTGGTTAAGGGGCAGACCATCCATGTACACCTGGGGCCTTATGTGGAGCACGGCTTTCATGAATCTGTATCGATCCAGGGAAAGATCACATGGTTGAATAGGATCAAAGGGGATGATTCAGCGGTCATGGTGCGCGTCAAGTTTGACGAGAAAGAATGGTCCAAGGAAGATTTGACAAAACTCATTGGTGCATTGGCGGGAATGAAATAATGATACGGATTGATGGAAAAACACGCCTCTTGGGGATTTTGGGAAACCCGGTATCCCACAGCCTGTCACCGCTCATTCATAATTTTTCTGCTGCACAACTTGGGATCAATCAGGTCTACGTGCCGTTTGAAGCGCCCTACCCACAACTCAATAATTTCATGTCATTAATGTGGGATTTAGGGTGTGTGGGATTCAATGTGACCACACCCTATAAGGAGGTCGTGGCCAACCTGATTCCCGGAGCGCCGGGCAAGTCAGTCAATACGGTGTACAGGGGAAGCGAATCCTGGTTGGGTATATCCACAGATGGCCTGGGATTTGCCCGAGCCCTCAACCGATTGGAAACCCCCTTGGCGGGTTTTGGCAAAGTGGTTTTTCTGGGATGTGGTGGTGCGGTAACAGCGATTTTAGAACATATCACCCGCGAGTTCGAAACCTGTCCGGAGGTTGTGGTTCTGCGTCGTAATCCTGCGATGGATGCAGTGGTTAAAGGCCGTTTACCGGATGGCTTTCCATTGCGGATATTGGACTTTGTACCGCAGAACCTGCAGCGTGAGATTTCAGGACGTGGTGGCGAAACGCTTTTGGTTCAGGCTACAAGTGCGCCCCTGTTTGGAGAAACCCTGCAAATGTTTGCGGATATGATGTCCTCCTTTCACGGGGTGTTTGTCGATCTTGTCTATCGAACCCCTTCTGCTCTCTTGCAAAAGGCAGGTGTCCAGGGCATACCCTGTCAGGACGGTCTGCCCATGCTGATCGAGCAGGCGCGACTATCGCAGGAGTTTTGGTGGAACCGCTCCCACTCCTACGATGATATCCGGAACTATATCAGCCCAAATCTGGGACGACTTTAAGGAGTTTATATTTCTCCGTCATCTCTCACCCGCCACGAAATTGAGCGCTTGGTGCAAGAGCAGGGTATGAGTCTGCTGGGAATTGTGCGCCTGGAAACCCTGGAACTCGATGCAGATCGTTTTGACCAATGGGTGGACAATGGCTATCACGCAAGCATGTCCTTTCTTGAGCGATACCGCGAAATGCGTCGGCATCCTCAGAACCTGATGGCCGGAGCCCGATCCGCGGTAATCATGGCGCTTCCATATGGGCGCCGCGAATATAGTGATTCACGCACCCCCCCCCGTATAGCCCAATATGCCTTGCTGCGGGATTACCATAGGGTGATTTGGCAACGGGGCGAAAGTATTCTGCGGCAGCTGGAGGAACGTGCTCTAAGGGGCGGATTGCAGCTTGTGGGGCGGGTCGTGACCGATAGCGCTCCACTTCTGGAAAGGGCTTTGGCCGCAAGGACCAGTCGCGGTTTTATCGGCAAAAATACGCTGTTTATTCACCCTGAGCTTGGAAGTCAATTTTTGCTGGCGGAAATTTTGCTAAGTATCGAATTACCCTATGATACGCCGGCTCGCGTTGAACCAAGTCAAAGAAGTATAGAGGGAGGCTGCGGCACCTGCCGTCGTTGTGAGGTAAATTGTCCCACAGGAGCATTGAATCATCCCTACCGGCTTAATGCAAACCTCTGTCTGTCTTATTGGACCATCGAACATCGGGGCACGATTCCAGAACAATTTTGGCCATGGTTGGGTCGTTACTGGTTTGGGTGCGATATCTGCCAAACGGTTTGTCCGTATAATCGGAAGTCATCTCAAACCCCGGAAAGTCCAATTCAGATCCCAGACCTCTATGATGTTGCCGTTATGACGCAAGCTGACTATGAGCGCTGGTTCGGTGGGACTTCCCTGGCGCGCGCTAAAATTCACGGATTGCGTCGCAATGCCCTCATTGCCCTAACGGTGATTAATCATCCTCGTTTGGGTGAGGCGTTGTCGCGAGTTGTTCTGGGGGATCATGAGGTGCTACGGGCCACAGTTGCTCAGATCGGCACTTACGTTCCGCCCCGTTCAGGAAAGTGAAATTTTCTTGCCGTCAATCCCTTTTTCTCCGGGTTTTTCACCATTCGCACGCCCAAAGCTTAAATCACCATTATTGGGGCCTTGAAAAAGATTGTAGGTGAAATCTTTGGCCTCAGCGGAACTGGTGATGCAAGAAATCAGATCCTGCAAGATCCCGTTTTGAATATTATAGATAAGGCCATGAACCGCCAGTTCCTGTCCTTGCTGCCAGGCTTTTTGGATGACGGGGGAATGGCATACATTATGGACCTGCTCTACGACATTCAGTTCACATAATTTGTTTAACCTCTCATCAACAGGTAAGGATTCCAAATTGGGTGCGTGTTTGTGATAGATGTCACGGATGTGCAGCAGCCAGTTGTCGATGGCGCCAATCTTCTGATTTTGCATCGCCGCCAACACCCCGCCGCAGCCATAATGTCCCGTCACAATAATATGCTTAACCTTGAGAACCTTGACCGCATATTCAATGACCGATAATGAGTTAAGATCAGTATGAATCACCTGGTTGGCGATATTGCGATGCACGAATATCTCACCCGGGTAGAGGCCAACGATTTGGTTGGCGGGGACGCGACTATCGGAGCAGCCAATCCACAGATATTCCGGTTGTTGTTGTGAAGAAAGGCGTGTGAAAAATAACGGATCTTCCGCCAGCATGCGTTTGGCCCACTGGACGTTATTGCTAAAGAGTTCCTGTAGCGGCCTGAGTTTGCTCATCGCTGTGAATCCTCTATTTTACCCTATCTCGCCGGGGCTTTGAAGTTTGGCAGACACGAAGGGCCAATATATCACAGGGGTGGGTGTCAATAAAATAGAAATTAATAACTTATTTAAATAACTGTGAAATATGTTAACATCATAGACCGGGTTGCCTGCCCATTTTTATCTTTGTCGTCCCCGCGACCCTGGCATTCATCCTTTCTAACAAACCCCTGTCTCCGCATTGACCCCCTGATGGGAATCTCCTATAAATTCTTTTCGGTCATCCATTTGTTTAAAACGAGGACCCCATGGAATTCAAATACCAACCGATTTTTGAGTTTGGCAAAGATTCAACGGAATACCGGCTGCTGACGAAAGACCATGTGCGTGTGACGACAATGGGCGATCGTGAGTTTCTGGTGGTTGATCCAGATGCATTGACACTCCTGGCAGAGGAGGCTTTTAACGACGTATCCCACCTCCTGCGTACTTCCCATTTGGAGAAGCTGGAGCGCATCCTGAAGGATCCAGAAGCCTCAGAAAACGATCGGTTTGTGGCACTGGAACTACTGCGCAATGCAATTATTGCTGCCGAAGGTGTATTTCCAACCTGCCAGGATACAGGCACCGCCATTATCATGGGGAAAAAAGGGGAGAAGGTCCTGACCGGTGGCGACGATGGAGCGTTTTTGTCAAAGGGGGTTTTTCAAACCTTTCTTAAGAAAAATCTCCGGTATTCTCAGATGGCCCCTATCACCATGTATGAAGAAGTGAATACGAAGTCCAACCTTCCGGCACAAATTGACATCTATGCCACCAAAGGGGATGAGTTCCATTTCCTCTGTTTGGCCAAAGGTGGGGGGAGCGCCAATAAAACCTACCTCTATCAGAAGACAAAGTCCCTTTTGAATCCGCAATCTATGGAAGAATTTGTGCGCTCTTCGATCGCCGGTCTCGGCACTGCGGCGTGCCCTCCCTACCATCTGGCGATTGTTATCGGCGGCACCTCTGCCGAAGACAACTTAAAAACCGTTAAGCTCGCCTCTGCCGGTTACCTCGATCATATCGTCACATCCGGCAACCCCGGAGGTCGGGCCTATCGGGACTTGGAATTGGAGTCCCAGATTGAACGTTGGGCCCGGGAAACTAAAATTGGTGCGCAATTTGGCGGTAAGTATTTTCTCCATGATGTCCGCGTCATACGCATGGCCCGGCACGGTGCCTCCTGTCCGGTCGGAATTGGTGTCAGCTGCTCCGCTGACCGTAATATCAAAGCGAAAATTACCCGGGATGGCGTGTTTATCGAGAAACTTGAAAAAAACCCCTCACGATTCTTGCCTACATCATCGCATGATGCAGCCACACCCGCGGTAAGCATCGATTTGAACCGACCGATGTCGGATATTCTGGCGACTCTGTCTAAACTTCCGGTGGCAACGCGTGTCATGCTCAATGGCCCCTTGATCGTAGCCCGCGACGTTGCACACGCCAAACTCAAGGAGCGGCTTGATCGGGGTGAGGGATTGCCAGATTACTTCAAAAAGTATCCGGTCTATTATGCGGGGCCTGCGAAAACTCCGGCAGGCTACCCCTCTGGCTCATTTGGACCCACCACCTCCCAGCGTATGGATCCATATGTACACTTGTTTCAAAAAGAGGGTGCCTCCATGGTTATGTTGGGCAAGGGAAATAGGACCTCCGAGGTGCGTGAAAGCTGCAAAAAATATGGTGGTTTCTATCTTGGCTCCATCGGTGGTCCCGCTGCGCGCCTTGGACGCGATTGCATCAAAAAGGTTGAGGTGCAGGAGTATGCGGAACTGGGCATGGAAGCCATTTGGAAGATAGAGGTGCAGGACTTTCCGGCGTTTATTATTACGGATGATAAAGGAAACGACTTTTTTACCCGTTAAGTGATATGGTTGTGCCACCGATGGCGGCGCTATTATTCTTGGGTCTATCCAGAATATGCGACATTTGTCCTGTCATCCTGACCCTGAGCGGAGCAAAGGGGCAGGAGGGATCTCTAGCGAATAGAAATGTAAAGGATTTCAGACAAGGGATTTGTTTGGTGCGAACGGAGGGACTTGAACCCTCACGCCTCTCG
>JAKQGS010000048.1 GCA_029556045.1 Pseudomonadota bacterium
TTCAGGGGGCGTCCCAGCCCTTCGTTGCCAGCGACCTCGGAGCCGCCATCCTCCCCTAACCCTCGCTCGTATCCCAGACTGGGCAGAGATCCCGTGGATCCCAACACCCGGAACTGGTTCAGGAGAGACCGCATGGTCCCATCCGTAAACAAGGATTCCGCTCCCCGCTCCTTGACGTGCGCTTCGATCTTGCTCCAGTCCTCGTCCATTTGCTGACCCAAAGACATCAAACGCTCGTAGTTATTCTTAAGGAGTCGGATCCGGATGCCCTTCTCACTCTCTCCCCCGTCTTCAACGGGCATACCGCGCACGGCTTTCATCTCAGCGGCATATCCACGCCCCCACCACATTTTGGCGAGATTTTCATAGTGGTGAACCCGCCCTGCAAACAGCAGGTCTGCCCGCACGGACTCCACCGCTTTTTCCAGGAGGTATTCCCGGATGCCATCGTTATCAAGCTGCACCCCGGTTTCCTTGGCCACCCGGTAATGGTAGTCCCGCTCCGATTCCCCATCCTTGGGCAACAGCCCCAGAAATCCCATCAACTCCTGAAATTGTTCATAACGCAGTTTGTCCAGAAGATTGGCTGTCAGGTAAACCGACGCTAAGTTTTCCGATTTTACACCGGCCCACAGCATGGACACCCGCCGGTAAGGACTGACGTGGTCACCGCGGGGGAAATAGAATTTACCCTGAAACGGAAATAGCCGACGCTCGTTATCAAGGGGATCGAGGATGGTCCACCCCAACTGCAGTGCGGCAAAATAAACCACCGACTTGAATACCGAACCGGGCTGGCGGGTGGCAAACATCGCGCGGTTAAAGCCCTGCCCATCAAAGCCAGCCACCACCGCACGAACCTCCCCCCTGTCCACCGCGATCAGACCGCCGTTGACGGAGGGATAACGCCGCAGTTCCAGTTGGGCCAGGTGAGACTTCTCGTCGTATTCCTTGACTTCCGTAAAGACCACGTCCCCTTCTTTGACTTTCTTCAGCAGGTTTTGGTTAATCTGCCAGGGGACCCCCTTGTACATGGGAATATCCAGGTTCTTGGCAGCCCGCATCAAGGCCTCATTTGAAATCAAACCCTTGGGCAAACCAAAATCCACATGGATCTCCGGCTTGGCCCCCTTCACCACCTTACTGACTTTGCCAAAATAGAACCGGTTGACCTCCAGATTCTTCAGAGGTTTGTAATTTTCCTTTAACTCGGGTTTATAGTCGCTGAGCACCATGGTGAGACGCGACAGGTTGCGCCGCATGGCCAATTGGGCTTCCGCCTGCATCTGAGCGTCAATGGTGGTAAAAACCTTAAGGCCCGCATGGTTCAGATCCTCCGGTGACTCCACATTGAGGGCCTCCATGATCTCTTTTTTGTTCAATTGATTGCGAATCAAGGACACCAGGGCCACCTCGCGGGTGGTAAATTTACCCTGTTTGAATGGCACCCGTTCCTTCCAGGCGACCTCCAGCTCCTCCCGGGACAACCAGCCCTGCTCGTACATCCGACGTAGCACGTAGTTTTTGCGCTGATCCGCTTCATCCCAGGCTTTCTCGCGATCCTCTTTGGTGGACTTTATAAACGGGTTGTATTTGCTGGGGGCCTTCACAGACCCCGCAATAAAGGCAGCCTCCACAAGGCTCAGTTCCTGCACGTCCTTGCTGAAGTAGTAACGGGCCGCAATGCCGATACCGTTGCCGTTGGCGGTGACGTGGAACTGATTCAGGTAAAACTCCAGGATCTGCTCTTTGGAATACATGCGCTCCAGCTGTAAGGCCCGCACCATTTCCTTGAACTTCCGCCGAAAACTTCGTTCACGGCGATCCATGATATTTTTGACCGTCTGCTGGGTGATGCTGGAGGCCCCCCGTCTAAACCGAAAGCCAGCCCCCACCCCCTCCACAAAAGCCGTGGCAATAGCGATGGGGTCGATCCCCACATGGTCAAAAAAGTTTTTATCCTCAGAGGCCACCATGGCGCGGATCATGTGATCCGGAATCTGGTCGATGGGCACGTAGGAACGGTGTGAGCTTTCGAAAAACGAGCCGATCTTGGTCTGCTCGTCTGCGGTGTACAGGGTGGTCTCCTCGTTGATCCGCGACATGATGGCGGATTTCTTCAACTCGGACACGTCACCAAGGTATACCTCAAAGATAACCACCGCCACGACACCGATGCCAAGAGCCACCAGCAATCCAAAAAAGCCCAGAACTCCCAGTCCTAAATATCGCAGCAGCATACGGGGGGTCAAAGATGCCAGGTTCAATTCGCGCTCCTCCAACTTAAGCTATCGGAAAATTATGGCTTGGGGGTCCGTCTATTGTCCAGTTTTTTGGGGGTAGCAGGCGGGCAGGCACAAAAAAACGGGAGGTTTAACCCTCCCGCTGATGCAATCACTTGCAGTTCAGGCATTATTTGCCTTTACGAACGATTTCTTTCAGCATGGCGCCAGCGCGGAAAACCGGAACGGTGCGGGCTGGGATTTTGATGGTCTTGCCAGTCTGTGGGTTGCGGCCAGTGCGAGCTTTGCGCTTAGCGGTGGTGAAGGTCCCAAAACCTACGAGCTTAACGCCTTCGCCTTTTTTGATGTTCTTTTCAACAGTGGTCATGAAAGCGGTCAGCCAACGCTCACAGTCTGCTTTGGAGCAGTCGGTTTGTTTGGCGAGGCTTTCGATCAGTTCTGCGCGATTCATAAGAACTCCTTTTCTTTCTCAACGAAAAACAAAAATGTAAATGAGTGATGAAGTATTGTTAAACGGATTCACCTAGCGACGCAAGCTTTTCCTACACATGGATCATAATTTTTTCCGCGCGTTACCCCTGACCACCGGCGTTACGGGGGATACCTCCCGCACCACAACATCGGCAAAACCCTTCACCGCAGTGGTTCCACAAATTCCAAGCCCACCATCATCCTTGAGTTTTGCATCATGCGTGCTAAGATCCCCCCGGTCGCAAACACCAACCCACATGAGGATTCCCATGACACCGCCCCACCTGCAAGGAGCTTTTTCTGACTACCTCCGCTCCTATCACCGCAGTCTTCCTCACGAGAGGGGTAACTTCTGGGAAGCTTATCGTTACGCCCTCGATGGTGCCGGTAAAAGGGTGCGCCCCATGCTGGTGCTGCTCGGCAACCAAGCTATGGGGGGGCGCATCGACAACGCTCTCCCCGCCGCCTTGGCGGTGGAAATGATTCACACCTATAGTTTGATCCACGACGATCTCCCCTGTATGGACAACGACAGCCTGCGACGGGGACGCCCCACCCTGCATGTGGCTTTTGATGAGGCCACCGCTCTGCTGGTGGGGGACGCACTCTTGACGGACGCCTTTCACGTCTTGACCACAGGGATACCAGAGATGCCTCATTCCCCCCGTCCAGACGACGCTCTGGCGATGGTGCGGGAACTCAGCTCCTGTGCCGGGGGACTTGGCATGGTGGGAGGACAGGCGATGGATACTTACTGGACCGGACGTCCCGGCTACCTTCAGCAGGATCTTGATGGCATACACCGCCGCAAGACCGGCCGCCTGATCGCCGCGTCCCTGGCGCTGGGAGGCATCGGCGCTCATGCAGACGAAACAGCGGTGCAGGCGCTGCACACCTGTGGTGAAAAGGTGGGGCTGGCTTTCCAGATCATCGACGACACCCTGGATGAAACGGGGGGCATCGGCAAAACCTCCGGCAAAGACCTTGCCCAGGGAAAACTGACCTATCGGGCAGTGATGTCCCGCCCAGAGGCATTGGCCAAAGCGCGTCAGCTCACCGAAGATGCCCTTGCGGGCTTAAAGAAGCTGGCACCCAATGCAGAGGAACTACAAAATTATATCGAGGGTTTGCTGGAGCGGCGGATTTAGGTATTCTGGGATATTACGATCCCAGCGAGGTACCCATGACACCGGAACAAAAAATTCGCTTTAAACTGGATGTCCTGATCAAGGCCTCCTCGTCACTGAAAAAAAGCCTGGCCCTACCCAAGGATGACATCGTTCGGGATTCCGTGATTCAGCGGTTTGAGTATACCTACGAACTGGCGTGGAAAGCTGTTAAGCGATATCTGGAATACAATTCCGGCAAGGTTGAGTTTGTGGTTAAAAACATCTGGCGGGAAGCGGGGACCCAGGGACTGATCGATGATGTGGAATTATGGTTTTCATTCCACCTCGCACGGAACAAGACCTCCCACACCTACCATGAACCCACGGCGGAGGAGGTTTATCAAAAAGCCAGGGAATTTTCCCCCTGCGTCGATGAATTAATCCGCCGCCTGGAGAAAAACATTGCCTAACCCCATCGATCCAACCACATTTGGATTCACTGCGGCGCAGGCTCAACTGCTCAGAGAGCAAATCGAAAAAGTTCTTTTGCCGGGGCAGGCCATCGATGTGTGGATTTTTGGCTCCCGCGCCCGGGGAACCCATCGGCGGTATAGCGATGTGGACATCGTTATATCGACGAAAGCTGGCGCAGCCTTTACCCACCGCCAAAAGCTGGACCTCCAGGACGCCATCGAGGACAGTGATTTCCCGTACAAGGTGGAATGGGTTCTTGAGCCGGACATTTATCCTCCCTATCGTCCAGGGATTCAGGCGGATCGCAAAATGTTGTTTCCAAGCCTTGCGAATCCGCAGCCCATCCCGACATAAATCGTTTCTATGTGAAAGACGGTTCTCCCCGTTTCGTCGTCTATGGTACCATAATCCAACAATCCGCCCTATTCGATGAAGGAGTCCCTTATGTACCGAATGGTACGGGCTTTGGTTTTAGCCCTTCCTCTGATGACGTCCGTGGCATGGACCGGATCCCTGGAAGCAAAGTTCTATGAAAGTTTTGCGGACGTGGCGGAGCGGGCCATCCCTGGGGTGGTCAACATCCGTACCACCCAGTACGTCAGCGGTCGGGATGCAGTTCTTGATCCCTACCAGTTTTTCCTGAGGGGGCGTCAGCCCCGCAGTGCGGAGAATCATTCGCTGGGCAGCGGGCTGATCCTGGATACCCGCGGTTACATCATCACCAATTACCACGTTATCCAGGGAGCGAATGTCATCGATATCCTGTTTGCCAAAAGCAAACAAAAGGCCCGCGCCACCATCGTGGGGGTGGATCAGAAAACCGATCTGGCACTGCTCAAAATCAATCCACGCAAGGGCCTATCCCCTCTGGATCTGGGGGACAGCGACAAGTTGCGGGTGGGAGACATCGTGTTGGCCATCGGTAACCCCTTTGGGTTTGCCCATACGGTAACCAGCGGTATCATTTCTGCGAAGGGTCGTGTGATTGGCACAGGCCCCTATGAAAGTTTTCTCCAGACCGACGCCCCCATCCATCCCGGCAACTCCGGCGGTCCCCTGATCGACGTGCGGGGACGAGTCATCGGTATCAATACCGCAGTGAGTGCAGAAGGTGCCGGGATCGGTTTTGCCATTCCTATCAATATGGTAAAGGATGTCGTACGCGACCTCATTCAACACGGAAAAGTGGTGCGCCCTTGGCTGGGGATCGTGGGGAAAAACATCGTGTCCGTCGATGACCTGGGGGACAGTTATGATCCGCAGGGCGTCTATGGGGTCATCGTGGAAAACCTGATCGTGGATGGTCCGTCCCATCATGCCGGACTGAAGATCGGCGATCTGATTATGTCCATGAATGGGGAGAAGGTTTTCGACATCAATATGCTGCAGCGATTTTTGAGCCAGCGCAGCCCCCGCGACAAGGTTAAACTGCGGGTTTACCGGCGAACCCGTGGGTTTTTAGAGGTAACGGTACCCCTGTCTGAAATACCGAAAGCCCAGGAACTGCCGCAGGAAAAGGACCTATTCTAGGCATGGATATTGCAATAATATCTTTGGGTTATAAAATATCGATCCGAAAAATAAAGACTTTGCAAAAAATGCCGATAATAAGCCGTCTTGAAAATCCCGAATAGTAAGATTTTTTTATAAGACCAAA
Organism: Pseudomonadota bacterium; assembly: GCA_029556045.1. Next base: position 5,955 of record JAKQGS010000048.1, read on the forward strand.
CCCTTTGCGAGGACTTTGTATGCAAACGAAATATCTGGCTTTTGCGTTACTGGCATCAGTAGTTGCCTGCAAAAAACCAAGCGATGCATCCAGCCTGAGAGCCGGTAGTTCCACTCCGCAGGATACCAGTGCCATCAGCAACCTTTTTGCATCAGCGCCCGCTAATAGCATCAACGTTATTACCAAAGCCTTTCAAACTGCGGGTGCTGACAAGGATGTGACACCGGATGAGGCTCGCGCCATTATGACGGGAATTTATCTCAATAACGTAACGCTGGCGGAATCCCGGCGGTTTCGCGATCTGACGGATCCGGATTTTTGGGCCTTTAGCCGGGATGTGGAACGAGACACCTTTGCGGTGTTTGCCACCTTCGCCGGAGCGCCTGCTCAGGAGCCAACCTTGCCAGCCCCCCCGCCTTTGGCTGCATCCATTTCCGGAGCGGTCTTTATGCCGGTGGATGGGGATGTCATGCGGGTGAGCGACGCCATCAACCTGCGCCAGGGTCTCGTCAATGATAGTTATTTTCTGGCCACTGTGATGGCAGCCCAGGCCAAAGGCCCTCGGTTTCATAAGCGGATCGTTCAAAATGATGACGGCACCTTTGGTGTGAAGTTTTTCAATTGCAGCGGCTCGGGACAGGGCATTGCCGCAGAAACCGTTCAAGTCAATGGCTCTCTGCCCGTCTATACCGGCAATAAACTGGTGGGGGCCCACAATAAGGATGCCATGGAAATGTGGCCGTCCATCGTGGAAAAGGCTTATGCCACCTGGAAAGGCGGCTATGACAAGATCGAAGACGGCAGCCCCTCTCTCGCCAATGCCCTTTGTGAAAACTCCGGAGTGGCTGTGGAATCAGTTTCAGACTTAAGTGTGCTTCCTGATCAGGGCGTGGCACTTTTTGATAAAATGCGAGCGTATGACCTCAACAAACAGCCGATGGTGGCCACCACCGGAGCGGAAGTTGGGGCCACCGGCCTGCAGCCCAATACCACGTACGCGGTGTCCCAAGCGATCCTGCGGGATAAGGGCACCACCCGCATCATTGAACTGCGTGCCACCAAAGGTCCTGCTGGTGAGCCCGCCAGCAATGGCAGCGCTCTCGATGGCGATCCCGATGGAGAATTCCGCATCAACTATGAATACTTCCTGCGGTATTTCCAAAAGGTGGACATGGCCTCCACAAAGCCGGCTGATCTTTAAGCCGGCAGAGAATCCGAACAGATACTTCCTCGCTTTACTGATAATGATACGCCCCTGGCTCCTTCAGGCCAGGGGCCCATTATCCCTCTATAATCACTGGAATTTTTAAAGCATTGCGCCCCTTGCGTTCCCCATTGTTTTTTCCAGAAATCCCTTTTTAAAGCCCATTTTCCCCGTTATACTCCCGCCCACAACAGCGCGATTTTTTTCTTAAATCTCAAGGCCAAGGTGGGGGACCATGAACGATTTACAGACGATCAATGTATTAAAAGGACTGGTGATTGACGGGGTCAACAAAGCCCAATCGGGGCATCCCGGTGGCGCCATGTCCAGCATGGACTTCGCTTATCTGCTGTTCACGGAGTTTCTCAACTATTCCCCCGACGATCCCCGCTGGCTGGGACGAGACCGCTTTATCCTCAGCGCTGGTCATGAGTCGATGCTGATTTACTCGCTGCTGCACATGCAGGGTTTTTTGGGTATGGATGAGCTGAAACGCTTTCGCCAGCTCCACTCCAAAACCCCCGGACACCCGGAAAACTATTTGACCCCCGGCATTGAATGCACCACTGGCCCCCTGGGGCAAGGGGTGGCCATGTCGGTGGGGTTTGCCATCGCCGCCAAGCATCTGGCCGCCACACAGGACTCTGAGCTGTTCAATTATAAGATCTGGGCCCTGATGGGGGATGGCTGCGTGCAGGAAGGCGTCACCCTGGCGGCCGCCTCCACCGCTGGTCATTTTAAACTGAACAACCTCATCTGGTTTTACGACCGCAACCGGGTACAGATCTCCGGCCGCATCGATCGTTCAGTGTCTGATGATCATAAAAAAGTTTTTGAAGGCTCCGGCTGGCACGTGGTGGAAGTGGATGGCCATGACCACGGCAAACTGCGGGCGGTGATGGAAGAAGCCCGCAGCGGCAAACATCAAAAGCCGTTTTTGATCATCGGGGACACCACCATGGCCCGGGGAACTTTTTCAATGGAAGGCAGCGCCAAAACCCACGGCTCACCGCTGCCTGCCGACGAGCGCCTCAAGACCAAAGAAAAACTCGGCTTACCCACCGATCAGGATTTTTACTGCCCCACCGAAGCGGTGCAACACTTCCGCCGCAATTGGGACGGACTGCGGCAGAAAGTCGCTGGGTGGAATCAGCGCTTTGAAACAAAACTGGCCAGTGACAGCAAGTTCAAGTCGTTTTACGAACAGGCCTTTAACCCCAACGCATCCTACTCACACCTTCCCCCCATGGAATGGCCGCGGGACAAGGCGGTGGCGACCCGTAACGCCTTTGGGGACATCATTGAAAAATGGGCGGATCATCTGCCGCAGCTGATTGGGGGCAGCGCCGACCTGGAGCCTTCCAATATGACTGGGGCGTTTGCCAAAAAGGTGGGAGACTTTGGGGGCGAAACACCACAGAACCGCAATATTTCATTTGGGGTGCGGGAATTTCCCATGTCCGCCATCGCCAACGGCATCGCCCTGCATGGGGGCTTGATCCCTTTTGATGCCACCTTCCTGTCGTTTGCGGATTATTCGCGTCCTGCGCTGCGGTTGGGAGCGATTCAAAAGGTGCGGGTGATCCATGAGTTCACCCACGACTCCTTTCAACTGGGAGAAGACGGCCCCACCCACCAGCCGGTGGAGCACCTGATGTCCTTGCGGGTGATTCCCAACTTTTATGTGATGCGCCCCGCTGATGCCTTTGAAACCGAAATGATGTTCCGCACCGCCCTCACCCTGCAGGCACCATCCGCCATCTGTCTCTCGCGGCAGAATCTGCCAATCCTGCCGTTAACCCGTGAGCAGGTGGCTCAATCGGTTCGGGGAGCCTACACCATCAGTGGCCCCGAGGATGCCACCATGACCCTTATCGCCACCGGGGGCGAAGTGGCCCTGGCCATGGAAGTGGCGAAACGCATCACGGATCGCACGGTTAAAGTGGTATCGATGCCCTGCTGGGAATTGTTTGAAGCTCAAGATGCCTCTTACCGCCATCGCGTCATCAATCCAAACTGCTCACAGCTGGTATCCATGGAAGCTGGAACCACATTAGGGTGGCAAAAGTACACCGGCGCTAAGGGGCTGAACATCGGCTTGGATCATTTTGGCGACAGCGCTCCCGCCAAAGATCTCGAAAAAGAATATGGCTTCACGCCCGATCAGGTGACGGAGCGGATTCGCCAGCATTTTGGGTAAGGAGGGCTTCGGCCCCCCTTCTCTTTATTTTGATTTAACTGGCACTTTGCGGCTCCTCGGTCGTACAATGATGGGACCAAATCTCGTTGTTAGCAAAAGGAGTTGCTTATGGCCCTCAAAATACGAAGGGCGGCGGTGCTGGGTTCTGGCGTCATGGGCGCCCAGATCGCAGCTTTACTGGCAGCCGCCGGCGTGCGCACCCACCTGTTGGATCTGGCTTCCGAAGCCCCTCCCGCCGACCCCAAAGCGGCTAAGGCGGTGGGAAGCAACTTTCGCTCCACCCGCGCTATTCTGGCGGTGGAGAACCTCAAAACATTAAAACCCTCGCCCCTCTACTCGGAATCGGTGCTGGTCAATATCATTCCCGGCAACTTTGATGACGATATGTCCGTTTTAAACGACGTGGACTGGGTGATCGAAGCGGTGGCGGAGCGCATGGACATTAAGAAGTCCATGTTAAAACGCATCGCCCAGAATACCCGACCCGCCACCCCCATCACCACCAATACCTCCGGTCTGTCGATGGCGGCCATCTGTGCGGATGAGGATGAGTTTGTGAAACGGCGGTTTTTCGGCACCCACTTTTTTAACCCGCCCCGCTATATGAAACTGCTGGAGATCATCCCCCATGGGGAAACGGATCCCGAACTGGTGAAAGATCTTTCCCTGTGGATTCGCACCCGTCTTGGCAAGGGATTGGTGACTACCAACGATACCATCAACTTTATCGCCAACCGCATTGGGGTCTTTAATATCCAGGCCACCCTGCGGCATATGGCGGATCTCAAACTCAATATTGAAACCGTCGATGCCCTGACGGGCAAACTGATGGGACGCCCGGCTTCCGCAACATTTCGCACCATGGACGTGGTGGGCCTTGATGTTTTCCATCATGTGGCCCGCAATGTCTACGACTACGATCCCAAGGATCCTTATCGTGAATGGTTTCTCGCTCCCTCCTGGCTGGAGGGCCTGATCAAGAGCGGACGGCTGGGACAGAAAACCAACAGCGTCGGCATGTATAAAAAGGATAAATCACCCGCCGGTGAAACCGTGATCCTGGCCTATCGTCCGGATAAGGATAGTTACGAAACGCAATCGCCCCAGTCATTTGCCTGGGTCAAAGAAGCCACCAAAATGCCGGACACCATGGCGCGGATGAAGTTCATCCTGAGCCAGAAGGACGATGGTGCGGAATTTATCTGGCGCGTCTTGCGGGACACCATGGCCTATTCCGCACTGCTGCTGTCGGATATCGCTAACGACAACGTCCTGGCGGTGGACCAG
>JAKQGS010000052.1 GCA_029556045.1 Pseudomonadota bacterium
AGTTTGTCCTATTCGGCAAATTACATATGAGGAAGACCGGGTTGTATCAGTGAATCCATCCTATCAAGGTACTACTTGTTCAAAGTATTTTGATAGCCTGACTATGGAAAGCATGTTTAACATGATTGAGGCAGATTTATAAATAACGTACAATCGTTTCTGTAAAATCTAGCACCTTAAAAAGTGTAGATCAGGTTATCCTTAAGGTTACCACACCACAAAGGAGGAACCATGATCTACAAACATAATTTTACCCTACCAGAGGAGTTGGCGGCAGATATTGCTGACCAGGGATTCGAGTTTATGCCGGAATTACTGCGCCTGGTGATCAATGCGGCCATGCAAATGGAGCGGCAGAAATATCTAGGGGTCGAGCCATATGAACGCGGCCCAGAGCGTCGGGACCAGGCGAATGGATACAAGCCCAAAACGATGAAAACGCGGGTAGGAGACATTACTTTTGAGATTCCGCAGGTGCGAGAGGGAGATTTCTACCCCCAGGCACTGGAAAAAGGCCTACGGAGTGAGCGGGCCCTGGTGATAAGCTTGGCCGAAATGTATATCCAGGGTGTCTCGACCCGCAAGGTGGCTGCGATCATCAAACAGTTGTGTGGCAGTAACGTGTCCTCCAGCCTGGTCAGTCGTGCGACGGCCCAGATGGATGAGCACCTAACCCAATGGCGCAATAGTCCGCTCGGGGAGAGTATCTATCTGTATTTGGACGCCCGGTATGAGAAAGTGCGTCAGGACGGACAGGTCCGCGATACAGCTGTGCTGATTGCCGTGGGGGTAGGCCCTGAAGGACACCGGAAAGTGCTGGGGGTTTCGGTGTCATTGTCGGTGATATAGTCCAATAAATCGCGCGCAGAAAGTCCACTAAAACGCGACGAAAATGTACCTCAGTGCGAAAGATAGGAGTACATCCCAGAATGGTCAGCCGAGCATTGAAGCGGAAGGGAGCGCCAAATCCCCAGCGTCCAGCAGAGGGGAGCAAGCTGGACGCATACAAGCCCAAAACCGATCACTGCTCATTTGAGCGACATCTTCCATAGTTCCTCAAATCTGTGTCCTATAACGTCTCTAGATGTGTTCTGGAATCCAAACTTTGACGATCAGAAGTTCATTATTTTTGTGACTAGAATGCACACGGGCACGGATTCATCGCCGCAATCAGTTGAAAATTCGCCGGAAACGTCAATGCCCCCGATGCCCGGCTGATGGTCACAATATGATCCTCAATCGGCTGCCGCAGCAATTTCAGCACCCGCTGAGGTTCATCGGGGAACAGATCCCGGTCAGGCTTCACGGCCTTGTCCTTGGCCGCACCTGTGCCTCTCCCCACTCGGTCAGCACCACCTGGGGCATCACAGACGGGAACAGCGCCGACACATCGGCAGACACCGCCACCCGGACGGTGTCATTGGCCGCATCCATCGCCAACCCGGAAATGACGGCCTGGATCCCCCGGCTGGGGGCCGTAATCCATTCCTAACTCGCTTGCTGCTTGCGAGTCGAAGCCGGTATCACAAAGTCACGGAAACGGTACGAGGCTCCTCGGTGGCTCAGTCCTAATGACAAAACCTATCTAATCCTATCCCAACTGCCGCGCCATTGTCAATCCATCTGGGAATGCATGTGGCACGGTAGATGGCACGATATATGGCTCAGCAGTTGGGATTGCATTTGGGATTGGTCTGACAAATCCCACCGTCGAGTCTACAATCAATCCATCCCAAATTCAGGGTGGTTTTGAGAAGAAAAATCAAGCCGGTCTGTGCTTTAAGCCCGCTGGTTTTTCTGATCTTCCTGGATGCCGGCACAGCAGTGCATTTGCCATGCTTTCATACTGCCACCACTGACCATTCCTGCCACCGCTGCCACCACTGACCATCCCTGCTCCCCGTCTCTGAGGGCGGGTTATCGGTTTCGCCTTACGGATGCCATGGAATCAGCAGGGGGGCGGTCGGTTTTCATAATCCCCGTCCAATGCTGTTGTATAATCAACTTACCGCCAAATTCGGGTTTTCGGGGCGATTGTCCATATCTGGTGCTGTTGCAAACCCTGCTGGAACATCCTCCCCGCCAGTTGGAAGACTGGCCAAAAGCAACTCGCTCCTGCCGTCAAATCTGGAGCGCAGAGCCTTTGACCCGCAAAAAACAAGTCCCCACCTGTCCAATTGAATGGTCTCATAGCCGAAGGAGGATGTCATGAATACCCCACACAACTGGCTAAACCGGATGGTTGCCTTCAGTCTTATTCTGTGCACTTTGGTTTTCTTGCCCCCATCCGTTCAGGCCCAGGCCACCGACCGGACGGCTGCCGATCTCACGGTGGGCAGCGGCTGTACCTATCCCACCCTTGCCGCTGCCATCACTGCTGCTGGAAACGGCGACCGAATCCTTATTGAAGGCGGCGTGACCTTTGCCGAAAATATCATCATTGACTCCAAAAACCTGACCCTCGAAGGGGGCTACAGCGGCTGTGCCAGCGGCTTGACCGATTTAACCACGCTGGATGGCGGTGCGCTGGATCATACGGTGACCCTATCTGGAACCTCGGTGGTGACACTGAAGAAGCTGAACATCACCAATGGGAATGCCGGGAATGGTGGCGGGGTCTATGTGATTAACACCAGTTCGGTTACGCTGGATAAAACGGATGTGTACAATAATACCGCTGCAAACGGTGGCGGCATGTATGTGGCTGCCCCTGCTTCAGTGATCCTGACCAATGATTCGGATATCCACCACAACACCGCCACCACCATCGGAGGTGGGGTGCGCCTGTGGGGAACGCTGACTGGCAATGATTGGAACTCCTCGATTACCGACAATTCCGCCCCGGATGGCGGCGGTGTATCCGTCCCCGGTGGAGAATTGCAGTTGAATGGCTCCCATATCTTGCGTAATACCGCGACCGATGTGGATGGCCGGGGAGGTGGTATTTTTGCGTCCTCATCGGCCACGGTGGTTATTGATGCGTCATCCAACGTGGCGGCCAATGATGCATATCAAGGTGCCGGCATCTATGCCGATAGTTCCGAGATCACCTTGTACACCTCGGTCATTCACAGCAATGAGGCCACTGGCCACGGTGGCGGGCTTTACCTGAGCAATAACAGCGTCCTTTCTACCAGCAACATGTCCCTGGGCTTTGCAGCCCAGGATGCCAATGAGGCAGTCAATGGTGGCGGGATCTACTCGGAAAACAGCACCATCACCCTCACCAATGGCAAAGTGGTCAACAATGTTTCTACAGGATTGGGGGGTGGTCTGTACGTTACTGCTACGATGCTGACCATTAACGGTACGGCTTTCTCCGATAATATCGCCCTGGCAGGCGGGGGCGCCATTTACCAATTGGGTGGCAGTT
>JAKQGS010000053.1 GCA_029556045.1 Pseudomonadota bacterium
CCCGGATCAGGAAACGTGACCTGTTGTTTTAGAGGTGGCACCCATAGACTAACTACCATCTTTCGGTCAGTCAGGGGCAGGAGCACCATACACGGTTTTCCAAGCCATCTAAACGGCTCGTGAGACCGTCTGAGGTGGGAAGATTAAGCCATTTGACGAAGAGGCACCCAAGAAATTGATGAAGTATGGTAACTATTCAGCTCACAACGTTGATTTTTTCAAAAAAAGTTCTTGACAGGTTTTTGGGCGAAATTTTCATTTTTCCGGCTTCGTTGCCACCTGCTCATTTTTCGCATCATGAAGCTTCGTCATGGGCTCATGGTGCGAGCTGACCATGGCAATGCGGCAGGGGGATCGCGCCAAAAATTTCAAACCGGTACAGGGCCAATTCTGAGGCAAAAATTTCGATTTTAAAACCCGTGGTATAGTGTTGTTAGGACACAAACACGGGGGGATGGAGTGACGATCGACAACATCAATGTGGAAGAGACAATCCAGCGGGTGACCACCCTGATTACCGCTGAGCAGGGCCTTTCACCGGCGCTGAAGAGCAGCCTGGAGGTTCTGTTGCTCCTGGTTTCGCTGTTGTTGAATCGCCTTGGTCTCAATAGTACAAACAGCAGCAAGCCACCGTCGACCGATCCCTTCCGCAAAAAGGAGCCTCGTTCGGCAGGAGGTCGTAAACCCGGCGGGCAGCCGGGTCATGCTGGAACCACCCTGAAACCGGTCAGCGATCCCGATATCATTAAAGAGATACCGGTTGATCGCAGCCTGCTGCCTCCGGGACATTATCGACGCTGCGGTCACGAGGCACGTCAGGTTATCGATCTGGACATCACCACCCTGGTGACCGAGTGGCGAGCCGAGGTGATGGAGGATGAGCAGGGCAGACGTTATGTCGCCCCGTTTCCGGAAGGGATCACCCGGCCGGTGCAGTATGGTATCGGCGTCAAGGTCAATGCGGTGTACATGTCGCAGTACCAGATGGTGCCGTACAACCGGATCGAGGACCACTTCCTGGAGCAGATGGGTATTCCGGTCAGCAGCGGATCCATCGTCAATTTCAACCGGGATGCCTTTGAGCGGCTCGGCTTTTTCGAGCAGTGGGTCCAAGGGGCGTTGCACCAAGAGGGTTTGCTCCATGTCGACGAGACCGGGATCAACATCGGTGGCAAACGCTGCTGGCTGCATAATGTGTCCAGCCCTGGGTTGAGTCATTTTGCTCCCCATGCGAAACGGGGCGGCGAGGCCATGGAGGCGATCGGCATCCTCCCCGGTTTCAACGGCATCCTTTGTCACGATCACTGGAAGCCCTATTTTCACTACGGTCAGATTCACGCCCTGTGCAATGCCCATCATCTCCGTGAACTGGAACGAGCCTGGGAGCAGGATGGCCAGCAGTGGGCACAACAGCTCAGTGTATTGCTCAAGGAGGCCAATCAGGCGGTCCACGACGTCGGCGGATGTCTCGATGCCGTCACAGCGGAGCAGTACAGGGGGCGGTATCGAGAACTTGTGCAGCAGGCCGAGCAGGAATGCCCGGCACCGGAGCAGCGGCCCAAAAACGGAAAACGAGGACGAACAGCCAAATCGAAATCCAGAAACCTGCTGGAGCGATTACAGTGCTTTGAAAATGACGTTCTCCGGTTTTTGGATGATCCGCTGGTGCCCTTCACCAACAACCAGGCGGAAAATGACCTGCGGATGATCAAGGTGCAACAGAAGGTTTCCGGATGTTTCCGTTCCATGGAAGGGGCGCAAATCTTCTGCCGTATCCGCAGCTACATTACAACCTGCAGAAAACAAGGCGTTACTGCGTCTGAAGCCTTGCGATTGCTCTTTCAGGGCAAATGGCCGGATTTCATGAGCAAGGCAACGGATTCCGTTTGTACTGAATAGTTACAGAATTTCCGCATTGAAGATGTTTTCGGGCGGTGAATGGCGTTTTTGATTTGGTTGTATTTCTCCTTTGTCAGGTGGTTGCCAACTGCCTGAAATCTGTCCTAGTGGCAGTCGGGTGGTTCGTCTTTTTCCAGGTAGAGGCATTGTGAAAGTCGCTCTTGTTCAAACAAATCCGATCATCGGAGCCTTTGA
>JAKQGS010000064.1 GCA_029556045.1 Pseudomonadota bacterium
GTACATGCGCGACTATCCCAACAAAGTCGATTTTGACCAGAACGTTACCAAATCACTCCAGGATTCCCCCGTTATAGTCGTTGGTTCATCGAACTTTTCCAAAATCGAACCGGTGGTGCGTGATGAATACTATCGCTATGATTACAAGCGCATGTGGTGGCCAAACGAATCGCTTTACCGCGATTGGTCTCTCGCGAGCGTCTTGGGGGATTTGAAAGATCCTGCCAAACGCTCTGCTATCTGGCAGCTTTGGTTCAACCGCGACTACACGCAGTACGCGGCTGCCTTCAACAACCCCTCGCTGACCCTCGCCACGTGGTCGCCCAGCGACACCGCACGCATGTATATCAAAAAAGATATCGCGGCCATGATCTGGGAATATGGCGTCAGCCCGGAGCCGGAAGCGCCGCGTGTGGATCCTTATGCTGGAAACACCGTCAGCCTCGAACCATTGAGCGTGATCAATTATGCGGGTGAAACCCCCTTTAATGCTCCCCGGGATATTGCCATTGCCGCGGATGGCAGCTTGTTTGTTGCGGATTCGCGCAATCATCGCATTGTGCACCTCGACTCGCAGGGTTTATTCCTCAATGCCTTTGGTGGCTATGGCAACGTGATGGATGGAGACATCCCCGGAGGTCTCATGAACGAACCCTGGGGCGTCGCGGTTGGTCCCGATGGGAATGTCTACGTCGCCGACACGTGGAATCATCGTATCCAGGTTTTCACACCAGATGGGCAGTTCCTGCGAATGTGGAGCGTCTTCGAAGTCAATGGTCTGCCGGATGGCTTCTGGGGTCCCCGCGGGATCGCCGTGGACCAAACCGGGCGCGTTTTTGTGACCGACACCGGCAAACAGCGCGTGGTCGTCTTCGATGCGAACGGTACTTACCTGACCCAATTTGGTGGCCTGGGGCTTGAAGCCGGCAACCTGGACGAACCAGTCGGGATCGAGATCAGTCCTGATGGCAAGATTTACATTGCCGACACCTGGAACTACCGCGTGCAAGTCTTCGAACCGGACCCAACCGGGCTGCAATTCCGCTCAGCCAGGTTGTGGGAGGTGGACGCCTGGAGCTCGGACTCTCTGGACAACAAACCGTTCCTGGCACTGGATAAAGACGGCAATGTGTATATCACGGATCCCGACCGCGGGCGCGTGATTGGGTTTGATGGTGAAGGCAACTTCAAAGTCCTGTGGGGCGGGTTCGACAATAGCTATCCGATGGGAGTCATTAGCGGCATCGCCACCACCGCCGACGGCAAGGTTTGGGTTTCTGACTCTACCAGCAATACCCTACTGCTTTTCCAACCGCCTGAGTGATACTTGTCTGGCTTATGTAAGGAAATGCTAATAAATAGCGAAAAACTGAAACGACCAGGGGTTAATCTTTATTCGTTTTAGCAATCTATAAAAATAGCCCGGGTCCGGGCTGTTTTTTTTTACACATTTATTGCCTGATACAGTTCCAGGTGAACCTGGCGCAGACGCACGGGATCCATTTTCTCGACTTTACGGTCGTAGGTCAGGTAGCCGTTGATTTCGGTCTCGATGTCGGTAGTTTGGGTGTAGATCGCCACGGAAAGCCCCAGCGGGATCAGAGGTTTCACCTGCTCCTCCAGCAGACGCAGGTAGGCTGCCGTGAGTGAAGCAGCATCCGCGTAATGACCATAGCCAAAACGCTTCTTTTCGGTGTAGACGTGCCCGTCCACCTGCATGGTGTAGCCGCCAAACTCGGTCACAGCCAGGATGCGCTCATCCGGTTGAGAAGCGCTCAGGGGTTTTACATAGACATGCCGGCTCTGAAAATCGCCACCTCCCTGGTCAAACCAGCCCGAAGCATGGTCCACCAGGCGGGTTGGGTCATAGCCCTTCACCCAGTAAGAAGTTAGGATTGCATGGAACTGCCCCCAGCTTTCGTTGAACGGCACCCACACGGCGATACAGGGGAAGTGGTAGAGGCTGTCAATCAGTTG
>JAKQGS010000068.1 GCA_029556045.1 Pseudomonadota bacterium
CGTCGCCAGTGCCATCCACAACGCCACCGGCGTCTGGCTGCGTGAGTTGCCCTACACCCCCGATCGCGTCCTCGCCGGCCTGCACAAAAAGAAAGCTAAGTAGAAGAGATTATCATCGATAGGGCGATTCTTTCGTCGCCCATTCTGGAAGCCCTGAGCCTATAAGGCGTGAGGGTAGGGGCACGGCATGCCGTGCCGTGTCTGCCCTTTCAAAAATGACCTCAACCCGCTCGTAGGGGCAGGCCCCTGTGCCTGCCCAATCTAGAATTTCGTAGCCCAGGTTTCGCAAAGCGCGCAGAGTGCCAAAAAATAAAAATAATTCCTCTCCCCGAATCGGGGACGCGCTGCGCACCCTTGGTGAGCATCAAAGGTGAGGGGTTCAGCTGGTGTTTGAATCTCTTTTTCCCGGTCTTCGATCGAACTATTCAATCTCGTTTTTTAAAACTTCGCCCTCTGGTAGGGGTAGCATGTAGTGTGCGTTCTGTCCTTGCGTAGCACCCCGAGAACGAGCCGTGGGGGTTGAACGCACCATTTTTTCCTATCACCTATTACCTATCAGCTACGAGCTACGAAGTGCCCACCAACTTGCGTAGCGCCCTGAGGACGCAGTCCGTGAGGGTTGGGGCAGGGCATTACCTATCGCCTACCAGCTATCACCTATCAGCTATCACCTACCAGCCATTTCTATCCCACCTTCTCCGGCTCCACCTCCCGCCCTTCCCGCGCAGAGATCTGCGCCGCCAGCGTCATCTGCAGCACCGCCTTCCCCGTCGGCCCATCCAGCTTCGGCGTCCCACCCTTCTGCAAAACGTCGATTAAATGCCCGGTCGCCGCAACAAAGCTGTCTTTCCACGAAACCCCTTCTACCATGATCGCTTGCGTCTTTCCCCCCTTAAACAACACCAGCTCCGGGATCCCCAGCGCATTGGTCGTATACCGATTGATAAATAAGATCCCCTCTTCGCCCACAATCTCAACCCGGTCATCGTCCGAATAATACTTTGTATCCATCACGATCTTCGGCGTGTGCGCAATATCAAACACTCCATACGCCCGCTTCCGTTTGAATTGGAACATGATCGTCGCTGGCGCATCAATGAACACCCCCGGTGCCACGGGCGTCTTATCGATCCACGCCGACACCCGCTTTGCCTGTCCCATTAGTTCATACGCAAGCGAAAAAAGGTGATACCCGTGGTCAAACACCAGCTCGCCGCCCCCGCTTTTCTTCTCATTGAACCGCCACAGCCACGCATCCAGCGGAATATCCCAGCCATGCGGTGATGTCCCGGTGTTGATATGCATCCTCAGCATGATCGGCGCCCCGATCTCTCCCGCATCCAGCATCTCCTTCGCCTTCTTGGCGGGCGCGTAGTGCACAAAATTCTCATACACCCGCAGCAGCACTCCCGCTCGGTTCGCACTAAAAATCATCTCATCTGCCTCAGCCGCGCTCAATGCCATCGGCTTTTGCACCGAAATGTGCTTCCCCGCCTGCGCCGCCAAAACGGTCATCGGCTTGTGCAGGTGATGCGGCACCAGTAGTTCCACCAGGTCGATCCGCGGGTCTGCCAGCAATTTCGCATAGTCAGTGAAAACTTCTTCCGCCCCCCATTCCTTCGCCTTCTTTCTTGCCCGCTGTGCGTTGCTGTCGCACACCGCAATGATCCTCGCGTCCTCGCGCCCCTCATACCCACAGGCATGCAGTTCCGAGATGCGCCCGCAGCCCACGATCCCAACGCCAATTGCTTTCATCTGCTCATTCCTCCTTTGCCGCGTCCTTCGCTTTCAATTGCGCCTGTATCTCAGCATGCTTCTTTCTATTGAGCGGGTATAGGAACAGCAGCGGCAGCGTCACCAATATCACCACCGCCGGGATCGGGCCAAAGAACAATCGGATACCCAACAGCGACCGCACGCTTTGTGCCACGTTGGGTTGGTATCCAAATCCGGTCAACACCCATCCCACACTCGCGATCGCAAACGCTTCCGAGATCTTGGTCGCCAGCCCCCACACTCCGTAATACATCCCGCTCCGAAACTCTCCCGTCCGAACCCGGTCATAATCCGCCACATCCGCGATCATCGCCCACGGGAAGATCCACTGTGACCCAAATCCGATCCCCGCCAAAATAGCAATCGGGTAGATCAATCCCGTCCGCGCATGCGGCAAGAAAAAGGTAGCCCCAACCGCCACCGCCCCCAGTGCAATCCCGATCGCATAACAAGGTCCCTTGTCCAGCTTTTCGCTCAGTTTCTTCCAGAATGGCAGTGAGATCGTCACGCAGATCAGCATCAACCCCATCACGATCGACACCTCTCCCGCCATCTCCAGCTGATATTCCAGGTAATA
>JAKQGS010000092.1 GCA_029556045.1 Pseudomonadota bacterium
TGGAATGTTGTCGTAATGAATCTCGGGGAAGACCAGCTGTTCGGTCAACCCGAATGAGTAATTCCCTCTTCCATCGAAACTGCGTGTAGGCAGCCCGCGGAAGTCTCGTATACGAGGTATGGCGATGGAGATCAGGCGATCCAGCAGAGACCACATCTGTTCCCGCCGGAGGGTCACCATGCAGCCGATCGGCATTCCCTGGCGGAGTTTGAAGTTGGATATGGATTTCCTGGCGCGTGTAATCACCGGCTGCTGACCGGCGATGGCCGCCATGTTGACTCGCAGCCCATCGAGAATTTTCGTATCCCGAGTGCCTTCGCCAACGCCCATATTCAGGGTCACCTTGACTATTTTGGGCACTTCCATGGGGTTTTTGTACCCAAAGCGCTTTATCATCGCTGGCACAACCTGTTCGCTGTATTTCTGTGTAAGCCTGTTCATGATTCAGTGGATCCCGCTTTACTCTTCGCTAATCACTTTCACATTCGACTGATGGACAGGGATTTCGCGTTCAATGATACCGCCCTTGATATTTTTCTGGGGATTCGGGCGGACATGCTTCTTCCGCAGGTTGATGTTTTCCACAAGGATGCGCTGATCCTTTGGAAAGACACGCAGAACCTTGCCGGTTTTTCCCCGTTCGGTTTTTCGGCCGCTGATGATGCGGACGGTATCGCCTTTTTTAACAAATGCACGAGCCATATTGATGATCCTCACACACAAACCTCGGAGTTTCCCCCGAGGCCTATGGGTTCCCGTATCCCGCGGGATTGCTTCAGATAATTCGATTAATAATCGTATGTTTCCGTAATGTACTCAGGTTTGATCCGCGATTTGAAATTGTTTCCGCCCGGGCCAGGACTGAGGAATGTGATAGTATCCCAAATCCCATGGCTTGTGCGTCGAATTCCTTCGCGAACCCCCTTGACGGTACCCACCGAGATGGCCTTGACCGTGGCGCGATCGCGGTTGGCGATGTACTTGCCAGTATTTTCCCGATAGGTGTTGATCACCTGGTTGGGAACCTCAAACACCCCGAGGAAAGTATTCGCCAGCCCCCGGCCGAGCTTGTCGGTCGCTGATTGCGCCTGGGCTGACTGATCCCCTGAACAGAACCACATACCTGCAACAAAAACACCCAACACTGCCAGCTTATTCATTTTGCCCACCTCCTGCATGTGTCGGCCCCCCAAGTTATCCCCTTCAATCCGTGGCACTCAGATCACCTCGGGGGCAAGTGAGACGATCCTCATGAATTTGCGATCCCTGAGTTCACGCGCAATCGGGCCGAAGACACGTGTGCCGATCGGTTCTTTTGCGTCATTGACCAGAACAGCAGCGTTCTCGTCAAAACGAATGTATGAACCATCGGGACGACGAAACTGTTTGCGCATTCGAACGATAACAGCTTTTTTCACTTCGCCCTTTTTGACAGTCCCCTCCGGGATAGCCTCTTTCACAGCCACGACAATCAGGTCACCCAAACTGGCATAGCGCCGATTGGTTCCACCCAACACACGAATACACTGCACCTTTTTGGCACCTGTATTGTCTGCCACAGACAGAAAAGTTTGTACTTGAATCATAACAGACTCATTTCCTGTTTTCTACTCCCGCCTGCTTTATAAATCCCCGCAGGGTCGGTTCGCATTAGTGAGATTCAGCCTGCTTTTTTTACAATTTCAACCACTCGCCAGCATTTGGTCCTGGAAAGCGGACGGGTTTCCATCATTCGAACGATATCGCCTTCGCCGCAGGTGTTATTTTCATCATGCGCATGGTATTTCTTGCTGCGTTTGATGGTTTTACCATACAGCGGGTGCTCAACCGGCCGTTCGACCAGTACCACAGCGGTCTTGTCCATTTTAGTCGAGACCACGGTGCCTACACGGGTTTTACGGAGTGCAGTTCTAGCCATTTTTCTTCTTCTCAACAAGCTCGGTTTCTCTCAGCACGGTCAGCCCGCGTGCAATGTCCCTCTTCAATTTTTTGAGGAGGTTTGAGTTTTCGATCTGACCGGTGGTCATTTTAAACCTGTTTGAAAACAGCTCCTCTTTGAGCGAGACCACTTTTTGGTCGATCTCGCTTTTGGTCATATCACGGAAATCATTAGCTTTCATCGTGGTTTTCCTGTCTATTCAATCCGAATCTCATCGCGCGCCACAGTGCGGGTTCTGACAGGCAATTTGTGCCCGGCCAGCCGCATGGCTTCTTCCGCCTGGTCCCGGGGAATTCCTTCCACTTCAAAAAGGATCATTCCTGGTTTGACCACCACGACGTGCATTTCAGGGGTTCCTTTACCGGATCCCATGCGTGTTTCTGCCGGGTGTTTGGTAACCGGTTTGTGCGGGAACACGCGAATCCATACTTTTCCGGTTCGTTTCATGTACCGGGTTATCGCAATACGCGCTGCCTCAATCTGGCGGGAGGTCACCCAGCCATTGGTCACTGCTTTCAGGCCAAATTCACCAAACGAAACCTCGCTGCCGCGATAGGCGGTACCGGTGAGCCTTCCTTTTTGACATTTGCGGAATTTACTCCGCTTAGGCATTAACATGGCTTACATTACTCTCCTCTTCAGCAACAACTTCCTGCGGGCGGCGTGGCAGGATTTCACCCTTGAAGATCCAGACTTTGACGCCAATCACGCCATAGGTGGTCCGTGCTTCAGCGAAACCATAATCGATATCCGCTCGAAATGTGTGGAGGGGGACTCTGCCTTCGCGGT
>JAKQGS010000103.1 GCA_029556045.1 Pseudomonadota bacterium
ACCGATATCAAGTACGCCGACTTGTTTTTAAATTTCTCCTTTCCAAATCTGGTGCTGAAAAACGAAATCCTGTTTCGCTTGGGCAAATCCGCGGATCCTTCGTGGGCCCGCTTGGGAGGCGTCTACAGCATCGATGAAAGCATTGAGACCAACAAGCTGGACTCCATTGCCGCCACCGGGGGCTTGGAATATTACCTGTCCCGCTCGGGGATGGTGGTTGGCCCCAACGAGTTCCGCCAGGGTGATGCCAAAAGCCACTCGATGTTCCTTGGATACGCCTATGCTCCCGGTGATAGCGATGGCTACTACGATGTTTACGACTACAGCACCCCGGACATCCCGCTCAAACGCAACACCAAGGTCAATGCCTTTGCCTTCCATCGCAATTTTAAACCCGCTCTCCTGCTATTCAACGCGCCCACTTACATGGATTCCCAACGCATCGACGGGATCTACGATCCAACCCGGCTGATGAACGCCACCGTCTACGATATTGGCTACCGTTATCGCAGCCTAGAAAACGGTGATTTTGAAGTCAAATTTATTACGGCTTCCCTCAATCAGGGCGCTCCCGCCGACTTTGACCGCAGCAGCGGCACCTATCCGGTGGGCACCGATGGGAAGGAGCTTGGCTATGAACTGGATCTCAAATATGATCGATACTTCGGCAAAGAGTTTTCGATTGGAGCGGCAGGCGGCATCGGTCTGCCGGGTGACGCGATGCGGACGCAGGATGGTAAAAAACCGCAGGTTTCCTATCTGATTGAAAGCCACGTATCGTTTAACTTTTAAAACGATGGGTACCCACAATCTTATGTGAGGAACGAGCCAGGGGAGGCGACTATGGAAATGGAATTCAGTCGGGAGCAGGTTCAACGGATTGAAAACAGCCATACCATTGAGTATCTCACCACGGTGGCCGGCGCCATGCAGCGAACTGACGCCGTCAGCGCCAAGGATATCAATGACTTTCGCGTCAGTCTGCGGAACTTTCAGCTTTCTGGAGACTTTTCTCAGTCCACTCTTCTGACCCTGCTGGCTCAGGAAAAAAGTGCCTTCCTACAGGCCGTGGTTACCCGTTATGGGGAATCCGGTCTGTGCTCCAATCTGTTTCGTTTTTCCCTGATGCACCGCTTGTCCACCTGGCAGAGCAATCTCGATGCCGCGGGAGAATCCATGATTCGCCTGAGTCAGCTGTTTTTTAACCAACCCTTTGCGATCTTTCAGGAACGCCACTGTGAACGTAAAGTTCTCCTATCCGGCGTGCTGATTGAGCTGGCGGAGATCATCGCCCACGCCAAAGAGGAACTGGAGCGAGCTAAAACGGCCCTACGGCGCATGCAGCCGGCGGATCTGGCCATACAAAACGAGGGTGACATCGAACTGGATCTCACCATTGCCCAGGAGTCGGGTTTTGCCACCGTTCAGCGGAACCTCATACCCCTGCGCAGTGAACGGATCTTTAAAGCCAGCAGCCTGGCTGCTGCAACATCTCTGACGGATTATCTGGAAGACCTCCTGGTGCAACTGCGGCAAAACACCAAACCAGCCCATGTGGAAGACCTGATCAATCGCTGTTCCAGCATTAAGTCGGAGTTGGCCAAACTTTCGCAGCTGGATTTTCCCGTGCATCCCACCATTGAAGCCTGGGAGGGACGCCGGTTTAGCTTTTGCCAAACTTTGGCCGGTATCGACGGTGAAATCACCACCTTGCTCAACAAGTTCATCCTGCATCTGACACCGGCCAGCATGTCGGTCCCCGATGATTTTTCTTATTTTACCGGTTCCATGCGTCGCCTCGTGGAAATGGATCTTATCCGCTCGGGCGTCGGTCCCTTGCAGGCTAAAACAGCCTGGGAGGCGCTGGTGAGCTATTGCTCCGGCCAGGGGCTGAATCCATTAAATCTGGTGCCTGCCGAGCTGGGGAAGATCAATCCTCACCTCAGCGAACGGCACCTCGTCCTGCTGCGTCAGGTCGATCACAACGCCAAACTATTTCATTTTGACAGCCACACTAAACAGATGCTGCTGACTCGCAGTTCTTCTCTCATGAAATACTTTAAAGGGGGCGTCGGACTCGTTTCGGCATTTTTGATGATAATGGTGTCCAGCTGTGGCCTGAAAACGTTGCCCATCAATCCCGCCGATGACTACCGGCCGGAAATTCCATTTCGGGACACTCCGGCCACACCACCGGACACCCCCAAACCGCCGGTGCAATCATCGCCATCCAACAAGGAGTTAAAAGGTGAAAAACAACCCTAGCATCCAGGGTGTCTATACCGCGTTGGGCAGCCCGTTTTTAGTGGATGGCTCCATCGACTGGAAGGCGTTTGAAGGTCTTCTCCACCACCAAGCCCAAGGGGGTGTTGACGGTATCGTGATTTCCGGCACCACGGGGGAATCCCCCACGCTGACGGTGCAGGAAAAATTGGCCATGATCAAAAAAGCGAAAGCCATTTTACCCGGCAACATCAAAGTTATGGCTGGCACCGGCGGCAACAACACCGAGCAAAGCGTCGAACTCTCCCGTCTGGCGGAAGACGCCGGTGCGGATAGTCTGCTGATTGTCACCCCTCCCTACAACAAACCATCCATTGCGGGAATCCGGGCGCATCTGGAAGCCATCGGCTCTCAGGTTAAAATCCCCCTGTGCCTTTATCATGTGCCCGGGCGCACGGGTCAGCTGTTAAATGCGTCGCAATTAAATGAACTCTGCCAGGTTCCGCATGTCAAAGCGGTCAAAGAGGCCAGTGGTGACATCGCGCTTTTTTCCCGCGGAGTTATGGGTTCCACCGCATCTTATTTGTCCGGTGATGACGCCACCTACCTGCCCAGTCTCAGTGTTGGGGGCCAGGGAGTGATCAGCGTGATCACTAATATCTATCCCGCAGAATTTGTGCAGATGACCCGATGCTTTCAGGCCGGAGACCTTCTAAAAGCCCGACGGATTCATGAAGTCCTGATGGCCGCCATGGATATCATGTTCTGTGAATCCAATCCCGGTCCCCTGAAGGCGGCGTTGGCCATCAAGGGTATGGCTATGAATAACCTGCGTCTGCCTCTGGTGTCTGTCAGCGCTGAAAACTATCAAAAGATCAAAACCATTTTGGAAGCGACCGATGGCAAAATCAAAGCGCTCGCCTGAGTCATCATCACGTCCGGTCACCAAGATCCCGACATGGATCCACGGCTGCACGGGACGCATGGGACAATCGCTGCAGGAAACCATGTTCAAGGAACCTTCGCCCTTTGTGCTGACGGGCGGTTCGGATCAATCGTTTTTGACCCTGAATATCCCGCAAGATCGCCTGCCCATGAGTGCCGGCGCTTTTGCCAGAGCGCTGCACCATGCACACTTGTTTTTCGATTTCACCAATCCCGAGGGCAATAAACGGCTGTTGACGGGACTGCAGAAAGGGGGCGTCAAGGATGCCGCCGTATTGGTGGGCACGACGGGCCTGACCACAGCCCAGATCAAGGGTTGGCAGGACTATGCCAAGACCGCCAAATCGCGTGTCCTTGTGGCGCCCAACACCAGTCTGGGGATTTTAATTCTGATGCAAACCTGCCGGTTGGTGGCTCCCCTGCTCCGTGATAGTGGATTTGATATCGAGATCTGTGAGTCCCACCACCGCCACAAGGCGGATGCACCCAGCGGTACCGCATTACTATTGGCAGACTCCATCGCCCGTGTTACCGGCCTGAAAACAATCTACGGCCGCAAGAAAAAGCGGGAAGCTGATGAGTTGGGTTTGTCGGTGATTCGTGGCGGATCGGTGTTTGGAGAGCACACCGTACATTTTCTGGGGGACATGGAGCAATTGACGTTTAGTCATCGCGCCTTATCCCGCGAGCTTTTTGCCCAAGGGGCCTATCGCCTGGGGCAGTGGGTGGTGCAGCAAAAACCCGGTTTTTACAGTCTGGATGCGGTCACACTGGATACCCTGCTATAACACGATCCAGATTATCGTGCTTGCAACTTATTTCCCAGGATCGCCAGTGACACCGTCCAGCGATCGACGGCGATGGTGGTGGCATCCAGCCAGTTATGCCGTTCGTCCTCCACAATGACTGCGTAGACGCCCGGCTCGAGGTTAAAGAACACAGCCCGGTTCTGTTCATCACCGGTGCCATAGTACCAACCTTCGCCTACCTCCTGGTTCTGAGCGTTTCGAAGTTTAAAGTTCACTTTGACGTCGGCCAAATCCTTGGGCTTGTAATAGCTCATGACAATCGATCCCATGGCGGGATCAAAGGCCTGACTGGCCCGGCCATCCTGGGTGTTGAGCTCCTGATACAGGGACTCAATAAATCCCCGCTGAATCAGGGGTACCACAGCGTGGGCATC
The DNA here is from genome assembly GCA_029556045.1 of Pseudomonadota bacterium. The sequence continues at coordinate 4,352 of JAKQGS010000103.1, forward strand.
ATGCCCATCGACCGCATACAATGTTGACTCAAATTCAGGGCTTTGCGTCAGAGTGTACATGCGATCCCGATAGAGCGACTTGGCCCCATCGATACCCATCAGCCCAAAATCAAGGGTTTCAAGTTGCTGGTTTTCCCCCACCGCCACTAGATCCACGCGGGGCACCGGCCGAAACTCCTGGTTCATACCACGGTCGCCAAATAGCTGTTCATAGGCTGTGGGCAGACCGGCCAGATGCAGCTGCTTCTGGTGGGCGTCAAACAGTGAAAAGACCTCGTCCAAGTGATGACCGGCAAACACCGGCACGGTCAGTGCTGTAAGATCAGCATCTGTGGATGAAAACAGAACCTCCACCAGACCTGGGGTCACGTTGTAAAAACAAAAACGTCCGTTGTCCCCCAACTCCGTTCGATTCGGGGATGGTCCAACTTCATCAAAATAGAACGGCCCTTCAGCCTCGCGGTTCAGGGAAATGCGGCGAATATCAATCCCCCTCTCCCTTAGGCGTGCCACTGGTACCTGACCGCAAAAAGACCCCATGTCCGCTCGCTGAGTGACTTGAAAGACCTGCGCATTAAAGTCATAAAAACGATATGACATCACTTGAATCACCTGGGTCTCGCCGCCGTCCTCCTCCGCATGGGAGACTTCCGTCAGTGTCGGCACTAAGCGACCTTGGGGATCGTCTATCACCACCAAAATGCGGGATCCCAGCGGAACATCACCAATGGCAATCACACCCTGCAAGTTTGTCCGCCCGATAAATTCAGACCCGATGATGCGAATGCGTGCATCGGCAATCGGATACAAAATATTTTTCTCCGGTACGGACTTTTCATCCAGCACCTGAAGCGTGAGAGTCGCTGACTTAAAATTCTCCTGACGAACAGTTACCCGTGAATTGCTGGATGTTGCAACGTCGCTTGCCGGCACGGCACTCTCTTCCGAGTTTTCCGCACCGCGGCGCATGTTGATGCTATTTTGTGGGGGAACCGCTGGTGCCGTATTCATGCGAGCTTGTGTCGGTGCCATTACTTCCGCCAGAGAAGCCGCGTTTATCACCGCAGCTTCGTTTGTGACGATATCTGTTACCTGATCATTCAGGACTAAATTAGGCGACGGGAATGCGGCGGCAATTTGAGCCATTGGCTCCTGCGGTATTGCCACCTCCTCCGCCAGGGCATCTCGCGACGGAGGAATTTCAGAAGCGCGCGCAAGGGTCGCTGGTATAGGGTGTGTCGCCACAATGCGATCTTCCGCCAGTGGGTCTGGTGATGCTGGCGGCACCACTGGTCGGGAATTTTTCTTACGGAGCACAAGTGTGGTCTGATAGAGCGTTGTTATGTCCGCTCCGTTTTTGGTAGCGGCCGCTAGTTTAGATAGTTCGACGACGCGCGGTTTTACGGCAATCGCCTTATTGACAACCTTTATTGACTCACCCACCTTTGGACTACTCTGTACAAAGGCTGCTACGGTCAAAGGAGCCTCAAAGCGACTTACCTCGAGACTTCCCTGCGCATAAGTGACATGCGCACTGCACAGGAACGGAACGTTGACCAGCAACCAACGGGGAATGTGAAATCCAAAACTTTTCATATCGACAACCCATCTGATGAGTGTGGCATCGTGAATACGGACGCAAATTGTCCATATTGTTATTCTACGAGCTTCGGAGGATCAGGCGCAAGTGGCGGGAACGAAAGAAGTTTCCGAGGTCAGGGATATTGCAATGTTTTTTGAATTTTTTCGCACCAGGTGTAAGGGTATCGCTCATAGCGGTCCATTTGACTGATTGGATTTGGTCAAACCACATTTACGGTCAGATTGGCAATACATCTCAAACGCTTTTACCCGAAGGTAGGTCGCATGATGACTTGCTAGGGTGCCAAAATGAAAAAATGAAGCCTGGGCCATAAGAAAAAATGAACTATTACCCCACCCCTGTGAATAAAAATGACTATATAGACATTATTTTAATAGGTTATGGACTGCCACAGTCTGGCGGATGGCGTCTATTTAATCACACACACCTATCATTTATGGTTGTATTTTTAAAATTATACTTGTTAAATATGGTTGTATTTTTAAAGTAGGACTTTCGAATGAGAATTAAAAGATCAATAGAATCAAATCTTTATGATTGGAAACAGAAGGCCCACCGCAAGCCCCTCATGGTACGTGGAGCGAGGCAGGTCGGTAAGTCAACTACAATAGCAACATTCGGCATGCAGCATTTTGACAATGTCGTCATAATTAATTTTGATAAACGGCCGGATTTTGGTGACTGCTTTATTGCAGATCTAGATCCGCACAGAATTGTGTCCGAGCTTGAGGTTAAATCCCGAAGCAAGATCATTCCAGGACAAACATTACTTTTCCTAGACGAGATTCAGGAGTGCCCCAATGCCATCGCGGCTTTGCGTTATTTTTATGAGGAAATGCAGGACCTGCACGTCATTGCTGCTGGTAGTCTCCTTGAATTTGCATTTGAAGCCATCTCAGTTCCTGTCGGTAGGATAGAGTTTGCATGGATGTACCCATTGAGCTTCACAGAATTTCTTGGTGCGACATCACGCCAAAATCTCGCGGACTTAATGCCAAGCTATCAAACTCAAATGGAATTGAAGTGGAATCTCTCAGAATCAATGGTTTCCGAATTTTACCGAGCGATTCGAGAATACTTTATTGTTGGAGGCATGCCGGAAGTTGTTCAATCGTACGTCAAAACCAGATCCTATGTTTTGGTTGATGAGATGCTTGATAACATCGTTGCAGCGTTTCTTGTCGACTCCAATAAATATGCCAAGGGCGAAAAGCAACTCGCTAATCTGTCATCTGTGCTTAGACGAATTTATCGGTTTGTTGGCCAGGAAATCACCTATACCACTCTTGGTGAAGGAGACAATCCACAAAGGACTGCGACGTCGCTTAAACTCCTGGAACGAGCCATGCTCTGCCATATCGTTCGGTCTACAACCCCGTCTTCTCTCCCGCTAGCGGGGGGTGCCAATGAAAAGCACTTTAAGTGCGTATTGCTTGATATTGGTTTTGCGCGCAGGTTAGCCGGCCTTGACGCCAACGATTGTTTGACGACGCGAGAACTTTTATCTATCCACGATGGACGTGCAGCTGAGCAATTTGTGGGACAAAACCTGTTGGCTGAGTCAGGGCGAGGGTCCGAGGGAGGAAAACTCTATTGCTGGATCAGGCCGCAGAAGAGCGCAAAGGCAGAAGTTGACTATCTTCTCTCTCGTCATGGCCAAATCATCCCGGTTGAAGTAAAAAGCGGAGCAACCGGACGTTTAAAGAGTCTTGCTGTACTTCTTCAGGAATACCCTCAAATCCCTATGGGCGTTTGTCTCAAAGAGACCACGAAACCGGTTTGGAATGATAGGATCTTATCACTACCCCTATTTACAAAGATTTGAAGAATGTTCATGGGTCCCCGCTATTTCGAAAACCTTCGATTACCAATCGACAGCAATTTTTTGACCCTTCCGAGACCAGGGATATCGCAACGGTTTTTGATTCTTTTCGCACCAATTGTAAGCTAGGCTCGAATTTTGATCCGTGGATTTGACATGCGTCATCGCTGCGGTAGAATTAACGATAGCCAGGGCATTTAGGTATTTAAAGTTGGGCCGTTGTTGATGGCGAATAGATGGAACATTCCCCCTCAGTTAGAAACTGAAATTAGGCAGCGAGACAGGGCCTGTGTGTATTGTGGAGTTGAATTCACCTCTGCAGCGGTATCTAGAAAGTCAGCTGCTAGTTGGGAACACATCATCAACGATGCAACGATAGTCACAAGAGACAATATTGCCCTCTGCTGCTGTGCATGCAATGCCAGCAAAGGACAGAAGAAGCTTTCGGAGTGGCTGCAATCAGATTATTGTAGAATCCTTGGTATTACTTCTGATTCAGTTGCAGAGGTTGTCAGAAAAGCGATCAATCGCGGACTCTAGACTCCAGCAGAGTTATTCTGCGCTTCAGTCACATCAATATTCGGATCCAAAAGTTCCCAATACCCCAACAACCGGCCCACTGTATACAAATCGATCCTATATTTAACGATTTCGTTAACCCGTGCCGGTTCAATTCCAAGCATTTCCGCTAGCTCTTTCTGAAGGCCGTTTTCACTAACTTGATTTTTTGTGTTTTGGCTTCAACAACAGCTCAAACAACGTCTGCGGCGAGCGGGTGAGTTGATCAAGGCCTAATGAAGCTTCATATTTCTCGATCACTTTAATCGCCTGTTGGCGGGATTTGTAGCGGATGGCCTCCACCTCGATGCAGGAAACGGATTTACGCCCGGACGTTGCGTGATAGAGTACAATTTCCGCGTCGTTAAAGTAGAACACCTGGACCTTTTTTTTAAGTTGTCCCTGCCACCGGATACCGAAGGAATCAAGAAACGCCTCAACGGCGTCCTGCTGCATATCGGCACAATGGCACAATTCCAGATTCACTTCCTTGCGGCATTCGGGATCATCGCCGAGGTTTTTGATAGTTAAGTGGTGAAGCTTTTGATCAAAACGATGCCGTACAATGGCTCCTGGCATATTTTTAAGCAGGTAGTAACGATCGGTCACGTCGATCTGGTAGTGCCTCTGTGGCTTTAGAGACCGCACCCGCCGCAGAAAAGCCGCCTGATTATAGCGGCGAGGAAGGACAAATTTATGCTCGATTTCGAGAAATTTGAGCTTTTTGCTGGACTGCACCTTTGACCCAGACATAGTCAGACCACGGTTTGAACGGTAAAGAGATTGCTCCCTTCCTTTTCCACCGACGACAGTGTTACGGATACAAACACGTAACGATCACCCGGCTTAAGCCACTTGTCTTGGACTAGTTCGCTGTTGATGATTTGTAAGACTTCATCAATGTTGGGATATTCATGCAAGACAAATCCGTTCACACCCCGCACCAGTTTCAAACGACGCAACACCTGAATATCTTGCGTCACCGCAATGACCTGGATTGGAGAACGCATGGCGGAGAGATGCAGCGCCGTGTTGCCGGTTTTGGTGATACAGACAATCGCTTTGGCACCAATGCGATGGGCGGTTTTGTAGGCGGAATAGGTGATGGTATCCAAAACCGAATCGGCGACAGGAGTCTGATCCTTCGCCCAGTTCAGAGTCAGGCTTTGGCCATGTTTTTCAACATCTTCGATCGTTTTGCGGGCCAACATCAGACCCCGGCGTGCATATTTGCCATAAGCGAGATCCTCCGAAAGAACCACGCCATCGGCACCATCGAAGACCGCGTTGGCAATGTCTGACACCTCAGCGCGGGTCGGAGTGGCGTTGTGGCGCATGGAGCTCAGGATTTCGCTGGCCACCAGCACGATTTTGGATTGTTGATTGCACTTCTGAATGATCTCTTTTGTCAGCATCGGCACACTGGCTGGATCCGTGGCCATAGCCAGATCAACCCGCGCAATCAAAACACCACGCACATGGGGCAGCAGTTCATCCAACTTTTCACAAACACTTTCGCTGGAGAGTTTCAGAATAACCCACGGGGCACGCCCCTTGCCCATTGTCTCAAGGGTGGTATTAAGCCGAACAAGTTCATCGGCGTTCTCAAAACCCGGAACCACCACGAACTCCACCTCTTGGTCACAAATCGCCTTGAGGCTGCGTTCATCGATGGCATTTAAACGGGCAGGCTGTCTGGTGGAGGGCACATGCACTTCCATGTCCGGGAGTACGACTCCCCCTTGCCGCACTTCCAAAGTGGCGGTTTCTCCTTGGACCTGCAGGACTTCCAGTACTACGGAACCCGATCCCAGGTATACCGCAGCCCCCTTGGTAAAGAGGTCCGCAATGTTATCTGTTTCCAGGGTGAAGTCGCAGGAACCTGACTTGCCAAACGTCAGCTGTTGACCAAAAAGGACTTCACGGGGTTCTGCCAGGTTTTTGAGGGATCCGCGCTCCTTGGAAAGCAGGTCCACCAGAATGGGAAGGGGTATCGTCCCTTTGTTTGGTTGCTGGCGAAGTTTTTTGATGAATTCCAGAATAAGCGGGAGATCGTTATGTCCCGACGCCAGACGCAGAGCATCGACATCCTCTTCGAGGATGTCCTTAAGAACCTGATCCGTCAGACACTTGGCTTCAAACGACCACACCACATTGGTGCGTCGGTTTTCTCGTAATAGCATCCCTGCCACCCATGGGTCGATGGTTTATAAAAGCGATTCTCCCATTAATATAGGCCGTTTTACATGAGATTGCACCAGCGGATAACGCTTGGTTAATTTTTCATCACAAATCACCACAACTGTCGAACCCAGCATGAATGTCCCCAGCTCCGCGCCGGCATTCAATGTCTGTCCGGATGTCGGCGCCCACTCGTGAATGGTATTGGATCCCCATTGACGTTTGAGACTGTTGGTCACAAAATCCGGAGCCATCGGCGTCACCATGCGTCCCACATTAAAGGCCCCCACCATCACCACCCAGGCTTTCCCACCACCCTCCACATCGATTTCAAAAACAAGGCGTTCATTCAGGTTGAACAGGTTTTTCATCTTGTGAACAAAGTAGTGGTTAACCGGCCACAACCGCCCCGGTATATAACGCAGCCGCGTGACCGTACCGGTAAATGGTGTATGAACACGATGGTAGTTATGGGGCGCAAGATACACCGTGAAAAACCACGACGGCTGAAAATCTGCTTTCGTGTCCCCTGGACCATAAGCCAGCTCCCGCAGGGAATAATTGAGGCCTTTGACCTGCGTGGCCTGATCGCCGTTGGTCACCCGATCGGATATAGAGAGAATGCCATCGGCGGGGGAACAAACCGCGCTTCGGACAGGGCGCATGCCGGGTTTCAAAGCACGGGTAAATACATCCTCAATGCAGCGATAGGTCGTGAGGGGGTGCTCTGCCTCGGTCATATCAATGCCAAATGTCCGCACAAATCTAGACTTGAGACCTTCGTTTAAAAAAGCAGGCAGGTGCAGACGAACCAACCAACCCGTGAGGAAACTCAGGAGATTTTTTGGCAGAAGGATCCCAAAATAAAAGAATAAAAGCATGAATTAAATCCTCAATGTCTTACCCGTCATACACGTCATACTTAATTAAAACCCCTCAAGGTATTTTAGATATTCCGCAAAATCCCGCTGCGCCCGCGCCACCTGCAAGTTCTTTTTCTCCTGTTTCGGTATCTTTTTGCCGGAGGCCGATGTTACCGCCGGTAATAAACCAAAATTAGTGTTCATGGGCTGGTATTCACCTAATGGTCCTTGGGTCACATAGTTGTGCAGCGCGCCGATCATGCTGGTAGCCGGCGGCGGGGGAATCGGTTGGCTGCGCAGGATGTGGGAAGCCACCGCGGTTCCGGCAAAAAGACCCATCGAAGCTGATTCGGTATATCCTTCAACGCCGGTGATCTGACCGGCCAAAAACAAGCGCGGATGGGAACGAAAACTTAAATCAGATGCTAAAACCTTGGGACTGTTGATGTAGGTGTTGCGATGAACGGAACCAAAACGCAAAAACTCCGCATGTTCCATGCCGGGAATTTTGGAAAACACCCGCTTTTGTTCGGGCCATTTCATTTTGGTTTGAAAGCCCACCATGCTGACAATGGTGCCATCGGCGTTTTCTTTGCGTAGCTGGATATTCGCATAGGGCCGCATACCTGTGGCTGGATCCGTAATGCCTACGGGTTTCATGGGCCCAAAACGCAGGGTGTCCGGCCCCCGTTCAGCCATGACTTCGATCGGCAGGCAGGATTCAAAATAACGAGGTTCCTCGAAATCATGGAGCGGCATCTTTTCCGCGGTTAACACATCGTGAATAAAAGTTTCGTACTGCTCTTTGTTGAGTGGGATGTTGAGATAATCCCCCTCTGTTCCGTAGCGGTCGGCCCAATAAGCATTTTGCAAATTCAGAGAATCAGTTTCAATCACCGGAGCGATCGCATCGTAGAAATAAAGATTCTTCTGCGCACCTGTATAGGGGGCCAGAGCCTCCACCAGCCTGTTGGATGTCAAAGGGCCGGAGGCCACAATCCACCACTCGTGGCGTTCTTTCATCTGATCGAAGGAAGGCAACGAAGCGATTTCACCATCCTCCCGGGTAAATCCTGGAAACTGCTGCAGGCGCTCGGCGATGAACGTTGAAAACATCTCCCGATCGACGGCCAGAGCTTGCCCGGCGGGAACTTTGGCGTGGGCTGCCGCCTGCAGGATTAACGAGCCCATGGCGGTCATCTCGTCCTTCAACAGGCCCGGGGCGGTTTCGCTGGCCATCGACTTCAGGGAGTTTGAGCAGACCAGCTCCGCCAATCCACCGGTCTTGTGCGCTGGTGTAGATTTTTGTGGTCGCATCTCATGCAACACCACTGGGATTTGGCGACGCAGGCATTGATAAGCCGCCTCACATCCCGCCAATCCACCACCCACGATATGAACTGTTTCCATCACTACTCCTATTGCTGCTTCCCCTGACGATGATCAAGGGAACCTATGCATGATATCTGCCTGCCGTCCAATCATTACTCACTGTAATCTTTGGATTTTGTGTCCTTTTGGAGACAGGTGAGCCCGCTGGGTTAGTGCTTATTTAGCACATCACCCCCGATGGGTCTGCTGAGAAATGAGGTAAGTCACCGACTTTTATTCTTTCTTTTCTCTTTTTTGCGTTGGCACGAACCCTGCTTAGATATCCGCAGGGGACGGGCACAAAACAACACCACGGGGAGAGTTCACCATGAAAAAGCAAATCCTGATCATTGAAGACAACTACTATCGCTTTTACGCCATTAAGCAAGTGGTGGAATCTCAGCTCCGACTCGACACCAAAGTTGTTGGTTCCAACCAGGAAGCCGAGATCTTCAACATCGCTCAGGAATTTAATCCCGCAAACATTATATTTAAGCCCAAGGGTGGTGTTGTTGACGTGCTGGAAGCTCTCAAAAAGATGAACGCCAACCGCCGCAACTGTGAGATCTATATCCTTGCGACCCCGGAACTCGGCTGGCGCCTCACCAACGAGATCGAAACGTTAACCGTATGCCGCAAAGTCCGGGGGAGTCAGAACCGTCAGGAACTTACGGCTGCCTGATTAAACCAACTTTTGCCTGCTAGGATGGCAAGCCAACCTCGCCTTTTTGGATTTTGCAGACCTCCCTAATGGGAGTGTCTGCTTTTTAATTTGCGCTGGTGCGAAATTGGAAAATTACTGCGTTGTCTCAAAAAATCCCTCCTCGTCGTACCCAAACGTACTGTCTTCGTCGGGATTTTTAGTTCCGCCTTGTCCTTTTCCAATTTGGCACCAGCGAAGTATATCTTCTCCTGCCAACGAAGGAGATCATTTTGCGCCGGCGACGATATTGGCCATGACGGCAAACTCTTCGGGGTTCAGGGACGCCCCCCCCACCAAGCCACCATCAATATCCGGCTGCGAAATCAGGCCCGCGACATTTTTACCATTCACACTGCCGCCGTAGAGGATGCGCGTTTTTTCTGCAAACGCCTCTCCCTTGGTTTCCCGCAGACGTCGGCGAATAAAGGCGTGAGCCTCCTGTGCCTGCTCGTCCGTGGCGGTCAGACCGGTACCGATGGCCCATACGGGTTCATAGGCCAGGATGATATTCTGAGATGGCTCCACTGGCGCGAGGATGGCATCGAGCTGTGTCTGCAGTACCTGAAAGGTTTGCCCGCCCACCCGCTCTTCCTTTTTTTCGCCGAGGCAGGCGATGGGAAGAATGCCGTGATCCAGGGTGGCTTTGACTTTGCGACTCACGACTTCGTCGCTATCGCCAAAATATTGACGCCTTTCACTATGGCCCACCAGGGTGCAGGAAATGCCGATATCCCGTAGCATGGGGCAGGATACTTCGCCGGTGTAGGCGCCGGACTTTTCAAAATGAACGTTTTGCGCGGCAACCACACCCCTGCCCTGTACCGCCGCCTGCGCGGTGGACAGATATGGGAACGGCACTGCAAAAATCATTTCAAATTTATGATTGATCTGATCCTGAATCGTTTTGGTTCCGGCAAAAAAAACCTCAAAGTAATCCTTCGTTTCCGCAATACTTTTGTTCATTTTCCAATTGCCGGCCAAGATTTTTTTTCGCACGGTATTCTCCCTTCAGTTTTAGTTTTTCAGCAGAACCCGAACACCTGGCAACATCTTGCCTTCCAGAAACTCCAGAGAGGCCCCTCCCCCGGTGGACACATGGAATAGCTTGTCCGCGATGCCTGCTTTATTGGCCAGGGAGACGCTGTCGCCGCCGCCCACCACGGTTTTACCGTGCGATCTGGCAACGGCTTCCGCAATCGCCATCGAACCTTTGGCAAAAGCGGGCCACTCAAAAACGCCCATAGGACCATTCCA
>JAKQGS010000133.1 GCA_029556045.1 Pseudomonadota bacterium
AGCCCGACGGATCGTTTCCCACCTGGACGCCATCGCTGGAGAACGATCTCCGGGCAATGGCCTCCGCCGTTGGTGGTACGGTGGCCACCGACATCCAGGAGGCTCTGGCGGCACAGTCCATCGAACTCCTGGTGGAGCGAAAACTTTTTACCAAGGAAGGTCGGATCAGTGGCACTCGCGTGAAAGCGCCCAAGCGGGATCTTTGCCACGAGGCGGCGGCCAATGTTGAGGCGGCGGTGCGAAACCTGCGCAACGCCCCGCTGCTACACCACCTCAATCGGATCGGTGCCTCAATGATCATGTTTTACCAGCAGTTTGCGGGGGAAAAGGACCGGCTTAAGCACGAACAGGGCGGCCTTGAATTCGAGGATGCCAGCAAAGGATGTTTCCGTATTTTTACGCGGGATGATGCCGCTGGTGCCCGTTTCCTGATTCACCGCAACGTGCACCACGTGATGATCGACGAGTTCCAGGATACCAACCGTCTGCAATGGGCCATTTTTCAAACCATGGCGGACGAGCTGTTGGCAGGATCCGGCCTGCACCATGAATCCAGTGCCCGGCCCACAGTATTTATCGTAGGGGATGAAAAACAGTCGATCTACGGCTTTCGTGAGGCGGACGCTTCGATCCTGGCAGAAGCTTCCCACCGACTGACCGCCACCGGTAATGCTGCCGAAGTGATTATGAGTCATTCCTACCGCACCTCACAAAACGTCCTGGACTTTGTGAATGCGGTTTTTACACCGCTGGTGCCGGACTTTCCACCCCATCAAACCGCCGTTGGCAGCGATGGATCGCCGGTGGTGCCCGATCAGAGCCAGATCGTTGTGGCTGGCCTGTTTACGGATGATGAAAAGACCCCGGTCTCCGACACAGACAACCGCGCACCCACGGCGTCCGGCCCTCTGAAAGCACTGGAAAAAGAAGCCCAATTTGTGGCCCGCTGGATCCGGGATGCCGTACAGGGACCGAATCCCCTCAGGGTTTACCACAAAGAATCAAAAGGCTATCGCCCGCTGCGAGCCAGCGACTGCGTGATCCTCTATCGCAACTCCACCCATGCAGGCGAGTTTGAAAAAGCATTGCGCCATGAGGGTCTGGAGGTCCGCAAAGAGGAGGAAAAGGGGTTTTTCCGTCGCCCGGAGGTGATGGATCTAATGGCTCTGCTGCGTTTTCTGGCCTACCCCGACGACCTGTTGTCCCTCAGTATTCTGCTGAAAAGCCCCATGGTGCAGCTCCCGGATCGCCGCCTGCTTCAGGTGCTACGGCATAGTCCTCGCAATCCAGACAACACCCGCAGCGAGCGGGTTCTCTCCCTGCTGGCACCCGACCTTCCGGAGGCCATCGCAGCATTGCGTGATGCTTTGGCCGAATGCGGCGCCGCCCCCCTTTACCTTATTTTGCACAAATTTCTCGCCGCCACCGATGCGTGGGGCGGTTATCAGTTGGCGCTGTCGTCGGCGGAAGCAAGCCTGGCCCACGCCAATATCATGAAGTTTCTGGACTTCGTGTTGGACTGCGAATCCCGCGAGGGTTGGCTGCCACAGCAGGTGCTGCTGGGCATGGAAAAACACCAGGTGGAGGACATCGGCAACGCATCCGCCTCCGGTGATGCCGTCACTTTGATGACGATTCACAAGTCCAAGGGACTTGAGTATCCCCTTGTGGTGCTGGTGGACACCGGGAATGACTGGTACAAAAAAGATCCTTATTGGATCAAATCCGGGGATGTCCAGTCCGATGGCGCCCTCTCCTACATTGGCACCAAGTCCATGGGTCCAAAAGGTGATCCTGATTTTGAACAATTGCACCAGCAGATCGAAGCGGAAAAACGCGACGAAGACCACCGTCTTCTGTATGTGGCCCTGACCCGCGCCAAA
>JAKQGS010000154.1 GCA_029556045.1 Pseudomonadota bacterium
ACACCGACGCCAACGCCCGCACCGGATCCTGCGCCACCACCGGCGCCAGAACCGACCACTTGCATTGATGGAGAGACGTTTGCATGTGAGATTGAAGCGGCCATCGTGAAGTACTCCAACGAGTACCGCACGTCCCAAGGCCTCACCACCATGCTGACCCATCAGACCCATTTATCCTACGTGGCCCGGGATTGGTCCAAACAGCAGTCCGTTGCCGGGGGATTAAGCCACGCGGGCTTTCCCGCGGATCGCTTGGCGGTGCTGAAAGATCGATTCCCGACGCTAGTGGTCAAGTACACCGGTATGGGTGAGAATGTGCTCTATACCTCATCATCCTCCACCGTTGCGGACTCCATCGGCAAAGCGATGGTGGATCTTTGGATCGGCAGCCCCGGCCACCGCGCCAACATCGTCGGTAGCTACAATCTCTTGGGGGCCGGGGTCTATAAATCAGGCAATCGCTGGTATGCCACCCAGATCTTCATGAAGGGTTCCATCGAATAATTTTTGGCCCCCTGAGCTGGAATTTCACCATTTCTATAATGACTCCTTTTAACCATACGCACTAGAATGGCATCCATGAAGGATGCCACCGCCACATTTGACCGCAAATTCGGTTCTGAACTGATCACGCAGATTCCTCAGGAGCCGGGAATCTACCGTTTTTGGGATGAAGCCGGTCAGATTCTCTATGTCGGTAAAGCCAAAAATCTGCGGCGGCGATTGGGCCAATACCGCCAGGCGGATTCCCGCAAAAAGAAGTTTCGTCGCACCCGCCGCATCCTGCATGACGCCCACCGTCTCGACTGGCAGACAATGCCAAACCACCTGGAAGCCTGCCTGGCGGAGGTGCGGGCTATCCAGGATCTGAAACCCCGCATGAATATCTCCGCGGCCTTTTCAGACCGTTACCCTTATCTTGGAACGTTGCAGGAGGGGGGGCGCATCGTCTGCATTTACACCACACGGCCAGAAGACTTTCCGGAGGCGGCATTGCATGGGGCCTATCGCTCCCCGTTGGTTTGCCGGGAGGGGTTTTTTCACCTGGTTTTGCTTCTGGAATTTCTGGGGCATCGGGAAATGCAGGCACGTTCCGTCAAAAAGAAGGGCAGCATCCAGATTCCATTTCGAGGTCTATCCCCGCAGTGGCTTTCCCTGCTGAACGATTTTCTCCGGGGCAGTCACCCCGATTTCCTTCAGGAGCTGGCGCTAAACCTGCTGGAAAATCGCAACGCCCGTCACCATGCCGACAGGGTGCAAAACAGTTTAAAAGGTCTGCGCACCTTTTGGCGGTTGGAACCACGCCCACTGGCGGCCGCTATCGCAGCCACCGCTTATACCGGACCATACCCCATCCCACAGAAGGAACGGGACCCTCTTTTTCTCGCCCACAAGGTCCCACTGGATTAATCACCGGGGGTTGCCTATAATAGCGTAACTATCGCATCATCTCATTGGGAGTAGCACATATGAGAATTCACCAGTTCATGGTTGCAGGATTATTATTTCTGGCCACCCATATGCAAACAGCGCAAGCAGCGGACGGTAGTTCCGGCTGTGGGCCGGCGTGGTACGTCTTCAAGGAAAACTCTATTCTCTCTTCGGCCCTGCGTCTGACCACCAACGGCTTTTTGTTTCCCTCCGTGACCGTCGGTATGACCTTGGGAACATCGAATTGTACCAAACACAAACTCGTGGAGCGGGAAAAAGCCAGCCTGCACCTGGTCACCCACACCCTCCATGAACTGGAGAGGCAAATCGCCCAGGGTGAGGGAGAACAGCTGGGAGCTCTGGCACTGACGTTTGGCTGCGATGGTGTCGCTTTTCCCCTCTTTAAAGAAGAGTTAAAACGCAATTTTAGCGTGGTCGTCCCCGCCGATACGGAAGCTCCGGAGGCGATGGTACACCAGATTTCCCAAACCATCCGCGCCAACCGGGCGCTGGCGGCTCAATGTCAGATCGATTTGGGTTAATCCGTCTGGTCCTGATCCTGGCCTTGTCCATCAGTGGCAAGGGCCAGGCCGCACCCTCCGATCAGGATCTCATTTCCTTTGCATCCTCACCTGCCTGGCGGCATATTCTTCACTACCAGCATCGCATTCTGCGCGGCGTGCGAAGTCTGGCCAATAATCCGGAGTTTTTCCTGCATGCTGACGGGGAAAAGGATCCGGAGTCTGAACTGCGGGCTTTTGTGGCAGCTATCCAACAACCAGAGAAACAGGTACCACCCCACCAAAGGCATCCCCAATGCGCCTTTCCGGCCCGTTACGCTGTGGTGAAAAAACATCTGGCTCTGGCGGTGGAAGACCAGCCATGCCCAGATTTTGCGTTGTGGCGGGACCGTCTGAATCCTGCATCCGTTAAACTGGTATTTGCTGCCGCATATCCCAATAACCCCGCATCCATCTTCGGGCACACCCTTCTGGTTATGGAATCCGCCCGATTTGGCTCGCCGCAGCAGGGCAGCCGTCTTTTGGATTACGCTATCGGTTTTTTAGCGGACACCAGCGCCGATGATAATCCGGTGACTTATGTGGTGAGGGGTATCAGTGGCGGATACGATGGGTACTTCAATATGGACCCCTACTATATGACAGTGGGGATGTATAATAACGGCGAAAGCCGTGACCTTTGGGAGTATCCCCTGGATCTGACATATGAGGAGCGGGAACTATTGGTGGCCCATCTCTGGGAAGTGCTGATGCAGGGCCGTTTTGGTTATTATTTTTTTGATGAAAACTGCTCCACCATGCTGCTGGCGCTACTGGATGCGGTGAGGCCTCAGGGTCAGCTGGTCCGGCAGGCGGGATTTTTTGTGCTGCCCCTGGAAACCGTGCGGGACATCACCAACGTGTATGGACTGCGGGTGCCGGAGTTTCGTCCCTCGGCCCGGCGTGTGATGGAGTCCATGGTCAACGGACTTTCTCCAAAGGACTTCCGTGATTTCTGGCCCCTGTTGGTGGAGGATGCACCGAAGGCAGATGCATCGGTGAGCACGGCGTCCCTTGACGCCTATCTCGCTTATCAGGACTATCGCAACTTTCAAAAAAAACACAAAATCCCGGCTGAAACCCGTGCAAAATATCGCGCAGTGCTGGAGGAGAGGGCCCGGCGTCCCGTAATTACGCCCCCACCAGCGTCTAAATCTCCGCCCCCACCTCTTGAAGGCCATCATCCCCGCCGCTTGGGAATATGGGCCGGTGGTTGGGATGGTCAGGGGGTCCTTGGACTCAGTGTGCAGTATGGCCTGCATGATCTATTGGCTAACGAACGCGGCTATGACTCGTTTGCAGCCATTCGTTACTTCGCCCTGGATGTGGTGCAACGGCAAAACCAGGCACGACCGGAAATTGCGTCATTTATAGCAGCGGATGTCTATTCCCTTCGCCCTTTCACCCGCCTGACCAAAGACTTTTCCTGGCACATGGGGCTTGGGGGACGGCGCACTCAGGATGAGTCCTGTGCCTCGTGCTTCAGGACCTACGGTGAAGCCGCGGGAGGATTGGCAACGGCCATCACAACGCAATGGCTGGGATTTGCCATGGCACAGGCCCAGATGGACGTCCCTATGCACCGGGACGATGCGGTGCGGGCAGGTCCATCGTTACTCCTGGGATTGTTGGGGGGAAGTCAGCAACAGAAGATTTTGCTGGAATCAAAAATCTCAACCGATTGGTTAAACAAACAAGTGTATCAGGGCGATGATGGTTGGATGGGCAAACGTCCGGTGTGGCAGGAACACAAAATCCAGTGGGCCTGGTACCCGTCTCAAAACAGAGAATGGCGCCTGTCCTACGGATTTTTTCCACGTAATGACATCCACCGCAGGGATTTTCATGGTGGTAGCTTGGGATGGTATCAATACTTTTAGCTTCACGTTGACGAGGTGGTCGTGCATGACGGGGACTTGCCGTGCGGCATACGACGGAGTCTACAAAAGATCCGTTTCGCATACCACCACCACAGTTGCTTTAATGGCATATCACGGGGAAGATGATATTTCTGAAATATGTACTCACGGTCTGGAAAAAAAATTAAACGCAGATGCTCCAGGCGGGAGTCCCAATTCGCCAGTGACGTCCAGTTCTCCCAGGCCACCTGCGTCGGGGAAAGGCGGTGAAGCAGCTGACGACTGCGGGCACTGCCCTGGGTTGACAGGCGGCAAGGCGGTATGACCGGTAACCAGGGTCGCAGCAGGTCCAAAGCAGGCGCCACGATATTCCCCACCTGCAACCGTTCCGTAAGCACCTGCAGCTGGCGCCAGTCATCCCCGATCATGGTGCGGGAAAGGAACAATAAGTCTGCCAGCCAGAACAGGGTGCGCTCGCCCTGGTGATGCAGATGCGGGTGCAGGCAGGTGATCAACCATTGGTGGGATTTGGCCGGTGTTAACAAACCAGGAAGTCCCCGGATGGGACGGGCTGTTGCTAAAAGTTCATCGTAGGTTAAATAGTGGGACCATGCCTTACGAGCTGTCACATCCCAATGCACATCAAAGGCTGTATGCGGGCTATCTTCAGGGCACCATAACAGAGGCACCTGCCGAAAAAGTTCATTGGCCCCGGAATAAAGTGGCTCACGAAACCCATGCTTCACTAAAGCCCGCCGCACGTCCGCCACCATGGCTTCGGGAATGATCACATCGATATCGCTCCGCTGTCGCAGATAGGCGGCAGGATAGACATCATGCCCCAATGCAAAGCCCTTGTAGTAAAGCGGCACAACCCCGAGTTTCGTGACGATAGTGTGAAAACGAGACACAGCATCCCAGTGTTGAAACTCACCCACTGCCATCTGTGTCCAATCGTCCGATTTTCTCCCGGACCGGTCGTACCAGGCAAGCAGCGCATGCCCGCCTTCTTGCAGCACCGGCTGCCACCTCTGCGCCCAATCCATTGGCAGATGGCTATAGCCTGCCAGCACATCACCAACGTCAGTCCAGAAATCGTTGGGAATATTCATGGTCGATTTCCTCCCCCGCTGTGCCAGCCATCGGAAGTCCCGCGAATCAGGTTTAAAACCTGTGGCAACGCGGCATAGGTGCGGGGATAACTCAGGAGGTAAATGGGAAGATCCCGCACAAGGGCCGCGAGAGATGTCAGTAAATGGGTTTGCCGGGGAATATGGTGAACCATTGGATTAAAAAGATTGGTATAAAGAGTTTGAACCGCCGCAACTCCCGATAGGCGTTGGATGGCAATATCACCGTTGCTCTCCGTTGATGCATCACTGTCGGGAGGGGCCAAAACAAAGATCCCCTGCACCGGCTGCGCCTCACTCATCCGATGGGGCCAGGTCAGGATGGCCTTATTGGTCACCGGATTCAAAGTTGTCCCTGATTGATCCGGCAGGGTTTCCTGCAAGCTGTCCGGGTAAAGCTTGATCTGCCCAGGACCGGGCATAACTCCCCATTCACCGGGTGAAAGCGGTGCAAAGACCAGAGCATCATCGGAAATCAACTGACCTCCCTGCCGCAGCATGGCTGCCACCAACGTGGACTTGCCATAACCACTCTCTCCCAGAAGTGCCAGACCGCATCCATGCCACGTGACTGCTGATCCGTGCAAAAACTCCCGCCCCTCAGCGATCGCTAAAAATGATAAGACCTGCTGCAGGAGATAGGATTCAAAAACATCGGATCGCTGCGGATCCAACAGGCGATAAGCTACTTCACGGTTCTTAGTCTGGATCATAAACTCACAGAGATTCACCCACCCCAGGTGCAGGACATCCTCCGAAAGGGTGTGGCTCCAGAACCACTCATCGGCGGGCAACCCAGGGAGCGGCGCCCTCTGCCGGAACCACCATTCCCCGCGCTCTATCAGACGAGACCCTGCATCAACCGGTTGATCCGGTATGGGGTGAATCAGGCGGAATGGGAAATGAGATTCAAATGTTGTGCCGTAGAGGCTGTAGACTGCCATGCCAACCATCCTTTGTGGGAACTTGCAAAAACCCGACACCACATCTCCATCGCCAAGGTGTCCAGCACTGCCCAGGCGAGGGAGTTATCGGCGGGGAGAAGCAACGGATGCTCCGCCTCCTGCTGCCATGCACTTTGGATTGACTTCCAGGTTCCACGCTCCAGCAGGCCAAGCTCCTCCGCAAGACAGGTATTTCCCATCCACTGCCAAATGGCATCCTGGTCCTGCAGTACTCCCTGGTTGATGGGGGCTGTTGATGCGCCCTTGTCCCGGCGTCTTCTGATCCGTTCTGGAAGCCAACCGTGCCCTGCCTGCCGGAGGATGGCCTTACCTGGCAGCATGCGTGAGGCTACTGTCAAAGGAAGTGAGAACAGGAACTGCACCAGATCCCGATCCAAAAAGGGATATGTGACATGAAGTCCATGGGATGCCACGATTTTATTTTGCGCTTCAATGCAATCCAAATGGTAGCGGGAGCGGATTTCACCGTACAACTGCCGTTGCAGGTCATGATTAAAAACCGGCAGCCCACTGTCGCCTTTAATCGGCATAAGATGTTGCGATCGATCCGCAAGGAATGCCTGCAACCACGGCCGCATATGCACCAGGGAATGGGACAGCAAGGGTGAGGCTATGGGAGAGAATATCTGATCACCCCAATGACCGGTGATGACCGTGTGATGCCCCTTACCGTGGATCGCTTCCAAGGCAGCCGCCATCATCACACCCATACCATCCACCATGGGCTGCTCCCCATACCACACCTCAGAAAAAGCTGTGGCAAATCCCCCCAGGTGATCCGCGATTGACATGCGGGTAATCGGCGTGTGGTATTGATTCTCCAGCTCAATGACAAAAGACTCTTCACTGGTAGGATCTTCGGGAGCCGATTGGAAGGTGAGACCATCCACATCAGTCAAATGCTGCGATTGCACGGCACCCCAGATGGAAGATGAATCAACCCCACCGCTCACCAGTATAGTGGTGGACTCCAAAGCCCGCCGTTTTACAGCCCGCCAGAGCTGGTCGCGAAATTCTTCCACATAAGCCCGATGGTCGGGTCGTAAACCAACCTGATCCACGCGGAAGTCCCAGAATCGCCAGCGGCGGCACCGCCCGGCGTCGAATTCCAACTGTTGTCCAGGGTTCAATGATGCGACATCCCGCCACATATCGACGCCGATCATAGCATCAAGCAAGGGGGCAATGGGTCGATCCACCAGGGAGGAACCCGGCGCATCACCCCGTCCAGCCACCACCGACTTTTTGAGGCTGCTCACCACGATACCCTGGGGCAGAAGGCAATAATGCAGGGGGCAAATGCCCATGACATCCCGTGCCAATAGGACTCGTCCGCGGGGAAAATCCCCCAACGCCAAAGCAAAATCCCCCTCCAGAAACGCCGCAAATTCGGTATCGTAGCGGAGATAGAGGGCAGCCACCAACTCGGCATCGGAAATGCCATGATTCAATCGAAGACGTTCCACCAACACCTGACGATTGTGCAGTTGCCCATCAAAAGACACCCACAACCAGCGATCCCGGTTCACCACCACCCGCTGTCCGAGACAAGCTGAGGATGGAGTCCATTCAAATTGCTGGTGAGGGCCCATACGATGACGTAAAAGATCGCGACATACCTCGCCATCCTGGCCCCAAGTGGTCCGGGGTGTCTGCCAAAATGCGAGGAAAACGCCGCTCAAAAAAGATCCTCACTGCCGCCCTGGCGGCTGCAACAGTTAATAGAGAATGCGGTATTGCGCGAGATCGTCACGATCCCCCACAATAACGCGCCCCTGCCACAACAGCCAGGCATGAGCCGCGATCGATGGGTACTTAGCCTTGACACCAACCCTGACGGCCGGAGTTTCGCCACAGCGACGCAACCAAAACATGCCGATCCACGACCAAAAGACACAACTGACACCCCATTGCCAGCGGCGGGCTAAAGCATTAATGGCCCAAATATAATCTTCCGGCTGGGGTGCCTCATCGGCTCTTGGTTCCTCCGGAACATCGTGCGCACGGGTTAACTGTCTGACCCAAAAGGAGGAAGGTAGGAGCCAGAAGATCGGCAAAGCCAAAATGGCCAATGCCGACACCTGA
>JAKQGS010000155.1 GCA_029556045.1 Pseudomonadota bacterium
CTGAGGTTGACCCCACCATCAAAAATCACGGTATCCAACCCTTGTGGCATGCGTTGAAGTACTGCATGTAACCCGGTTTTGGCTGCAGCCTGCCACAGATCCTGGTCACTGATGGACGTGCGATCCGGTATGGTCATCAAAAGGTTGTCCCGCACGGTTCCGTGAAACAGTACCACATCCTGGCTCACCACCCCCAGCTGACGGCGAATTTCCCGCCGTCCCCACCGTTCAATGGGTTTACCATCGATTTCAATGCTGCCGCGGTTATGGGGATAAAGCAGGGGCAGCAGGTTCAAAGTCGTGGACTTGCCGGATCCGGTGGCTCCCACCAAGCCGATTTTCATGCCGCGACGTGCTTCAAAGCTTACTCCCTTGAGAACCTGATCGCCATCATCGTAGGCCATCCAGACATCCTGATAACGCACGTCTCCTTTGATTTCGGCCGTTTCGTGCTGATCTGGTCCAAAAACGTTATCCTCTTCCCGCTCCACCAGCATATGCTGGATGCGTTCACAGGATGACAGGGCATCCTGCAGAATATGAATCTCGTTGGAAATCTGCATAATCGGCTTAAAGAAACGCTCCCCGTAACGAACGAACGTCACAAATAAAGCGATCGATAATTGACCGGCCAGGACCTCATGCCCTCCCCACCAGAGGACCATCAGCATGGGAAGGCTGCTTAGCAGGGCGGAAGTGGGGCGCACGAAGCTGTTCAGATTCATATGGGCAAGGGACGCTCGCCACAAGTTGGTGGCGGCCTGGTCGTACTGGCGTTGGCTGAATTTTTCCAGGTCAAAGGCTTTAATCACCTCGATCCCATTGATGAACTCCGCCAGTTTGGAATTGATTTGGGCCGCGCGGGCTTTATGAATCCTGAGCCGGTTGCGAATTGGGATGCGGGTCAAAATCGTGAAGGCAATGATCGGCAGGGTGACCATGGTGATGACCCAACCGGCGCGGACGTCCGTCAGGAGCATAGCGGCCAGGATGGAAAAGAGAGTCAAAAATGCGTGAATCAGGTGTGGCAAGGTGGTGGCGAAAAATTTCTCCACGCCTTCGACGTCGCTGGTCATACGTGTCAGGGTGCGCCCCAGGGGCTGTTTGTCAAAATAGGCGATGGGCAAGCGGGATAGCTTGCGAAACATCTGCCAGCGGATATGCAGAGCCACATCATTGGTGGTTTTGGCCAATTTCAAGCGTCCCACATGCACCAGAGCCACGTGGGCCAACTCCAGCATGAGGATACTGCTGATTAGAGTCAGGTTACCCTCCCAGGTCAACCGCTCCGAGAGATGGGCAACCAGAGTTCCAAACATTTTAGCCGATAGCATCAGGACGGCGGTCCCCGCCAATATCAGGGCGATCGCCCCCAGAAGCGGCCGGAATTCACCGCGGGCATATTGCACGAGGGACCATAATGCACCGAATCCACCCTGAACGGTTTTAAAATCAAGATCCTCTTCAATGGGGTCGTGGACCTTTTGTAGACGAGCCCTCTTGCCGTTAAAAATCATGGGAGTATACCCCCCTGAATAGACCTGAGGGCGCCGTCCTGCATTTCATAGATTTGGCTGCACGACCGCAGCGTGGAAAGTCGGTGGGCTATCCAGACGACGGTGACGCCCTGCAGAATCCGCTCCATACCGGCAATGATTTTCTCTTCCGTGCCGACGTCTACGGCGCTGAGGCAGTCATCCATCAGGAGGATAGGTTTGGGGTGGAGCAGAGCTCGCGCCAGCGCCAACCTCTGCTTTTGACCGCCGGAAAGATTGTGTCCCCACTCACCGACGTAGGCATCCAGCCCCTCCGGCAGGTGGCGGATCTCTTCTTTAATCTGCACCAAATCCAGCATGTTCCAAAGCTCTTCATCCGAAAACGTTTTTTCAAGACTGAGGTTGGATCGTACCGTTCCCGAAAACAAAAAGGCTTTTTGCGGTACCAGCAGCACCTGCGATCGCAGTTGGCTGGTCGAGAGATCAGCGGTATTCTGACCAAAGATTTCAATCCGTCCCGTTGTTGGAGAGAGTATGCCGCTGATCAGGGAGGCCAGTGTTGATTTACCGGTTCCAATGGCCCCAGCAAGGCCCAGGTGTTGCCCCCGTGTTATGGTGAGATTCAAGTGATTGATCACCAGTCTTGAATTTCCGGGGTAATGAAAACATAAATCCCGCAAAGTCACCGCATCCATCACAGCCGTGTTGATCTCAGAACCTTGGGATGATGAAATCGGCGGCCATTCCTTTTTCAGGCTGAAGATTTCATGCAAACGTCGGAAGCTGGTAAATCCGGTCTGCCATTCACTCAATACATCCCCTAGGTCGAATAGGGGAGCCTGCAGTAAAATGACATAGGACTGCAAGGCCACCAGCTCCCCAATAGTCAGCTGCTGGTGGATAACCTTGTAAAGGCCCCAGGAGAGTAAAATGGCGGCGGCGATCAGTGTGGGCAGGGCCCCCAGCGGAAAAATCCTGCGACTGGTCCGAATCACCTCATAGCGTCGTGCGGCATAATCTTTGGCCTCATGACGCAGTTTGGCTTCCCAAATCCCCTCGCTGGCGGTGGCCCGCTGCAAACGGACGGTGTGGATGGCTTGCGACAGCAGCTGCGTCAGGTGTGATAACTTTTCCTGTGCCACGCTGTGTTGTTCCGCCTCCAGATCCAGCAGGCGTTTGATAAGCCTTGGCAGAAAGGGCATGATCAGCAGGCAGGCAATGGTCAATTCCGCGTCGATCTGCACCATGGCCACAATCGACAGAGCCATGACAAAGAGCACGTCGAAGGTTAGCACCATGGTAAAACCATGGATAAACCGTGCGTTATTCCAATCGGCGTTGGAGCGGTTCATCAGATCACCGAGGTGGTATTTCTGAAAGGTTTCCATCGGTTGATCGTGCAGGGATTCCCAAAAACGCTTTTTAAAAAGGTAGCCGGCATGGTGAGTGCGACGGGCAAAGGTTTGACGCCAGCCGATGCGGCCCAACCAACCCAATACCATGGTGAAAAGGAATAATCCCATGATGGCGTTCAGGGTGGTGGGGACATCCACTCGACGGAGAACCTCAGGAACCCCCTGGAGATTGCGGTGAACCAGAAGATCAATGGCCCACTGGGAGAACTTTGGGACCATGACCTCCGACAGGCTGGTGGCCACCATCATGACAATACCCGCGAGGTAATACCAGCGGTGCTCCCTCAGGTAGGCCAGATAACTCTGTGTTGGGTTTTGGACGGACAAACCAATACCTATATGCTTGCGATCCCACCAAGGGGTGCGTCAGATTCAATATTAATCCAAATTGGGTTTTACGATCATAACACGTGCTGATAACGACGGAACAGAGATTTTCCAGGTTTCCCGTAGGTCCCGGATCTCCGAGGTCGTGCGATAGTCATTGACTAGCGCATCCACCCAAAAACGCTCACCGTTTCCGGCTCTGGTTTGGCTGATGTTACCGGACCAGGGAGAGTCCCCCGCATTCAGGACTACCAGAACCTCTTGATCCTGCCACTTTCTCATAAAGGCATAGATGCCATCGTCATTGGCATACAGGGGAATCAATGCCCCCTGTCGCAAGGCTGGCACCCTCTGGCGTAAGGCGATCAGCGACTGCAATGCGCGGTAGGAATCCGTCCCCTGGCTGAAGCCGCGGCGGTGCAGATCCTCTCCATGATGAAATCGACCATGTTGAAACTGATCAGCCCGAGCCCCAATTCCTGGGCCAACCTTAGCGGAGTCCCACTCATGGCCGGTTGCGGGATCACGGCTCATGGCCAGGTGTAGGATCTGCTGCTCGGCGCCATAGGGAATCATGGGGATACCCTGGGTGGTCATTAACCATACCCAGGCTGGTCGCATATGGGGGATCTCTGATTTAGAATTCAAAAAACGATCCGTATCGAGATTCTCCAGGTAGCGGACATTGCGGGACGCAAATTCCTGAAAAATCTCCAGGGTGCGACGGTCGAGATCCGCCAACCTTTGCATAGAAGCCTTGCCCTGAGAATTGGCTTTCAAGCTCCAGATTCCATCGTAGTAGGAGGCTGTGTCGTAAAGTCCATCGACGCCGGCATAGGGGACCCCTGGAGTTGGGGTTTTGCCATCCGGCATGGACAGATTGGGGCCGAGGTATCCTTTTAGCAGGTCATGGCGGGTGGTCACTGCCTCGCCCACCAGATAAAAATTGGCTTTTCCCAGACGGTGCGCGTACTCACGAATCTCGGTATTAAAACGGCTGAGAAACCGGGGGTCCACATGTTTGATGGCATCGATCCGTAGGCCGTCCACATCGATTTCCCGGATCCACCATTTGTAGACGGTGCTGAGAATTTCTGCCACTTCTGGCTTCCAGGTCGCCAAATCCTTCAGCCGGAAAAAATCGCCGTTTTCTGTTTCAAAATCATAATCCCACTGGGCGATCTTGCCGCAGCGGTTGAACAGTTCGAAATCCCGCAGTTCCTCTGGCACCAGCATGTTACCGGTCCATCCCGCCACCGGCAGGCGGCTGGACTCATCCCCGAAACGGCAGGAAAACGGAGGTTCCTTTGGAACCGGGTGCTGGTACTCCCACACGTCAGCCGTGTGGTTGATCACCGCATCCAGAATGACATACATACCGCGTTCATGGGCTTTGTTAACCAGTTCCTTGATGTCACTGAGGGTGCCAAAGGCGGGATCCACCGCCAGAAAATTCCAAATGCCGTAACCATGGTAAAGGCCATAGGTCCTCTGAAACGGCGTGAGCAGGAGGGTGGTGATACCGAGATCCTTTAAATAATCGAGGCGCTGGATGATGCCTCGCAGATCACCCCCATGAAAATGCAAGGGACTGTATGGGTTGCACCCATGGTAGTCATCTTCATCGACTCCGATCAGGTCGTGAAGATTAACGCAATTGTTGCGAGGATCGCCGTCGTCAAACCGGTCGATCATGATGTTGTAAATCACCTGGTCTTCCCACCGGGTGGGGGACGGATGGACAGCATGGGATGGCGGTAGGGTGAGATCCAGATCCCGCAATGAGGACTGTGCGATCGCAAAATTTGAAACCAAAATGCTGATGGACATCAGGCACACCAACACCCCCAGCACACGTCCGTGTGGACGGGAGGGGCGGGAGCTATGCCGATGAAAACTCATGGTTTCCTCAGGTGAGTGGTTTGTGATAGGCGTGGCGCTGGTACTGGTCCACCATCCGTTGCGTGGTAAACCACGGGCCGTTGATGCTGATGCAGTTTCGCCGCACGAGTCCGTATCCTTCCGGATCACGATAATAGAGGGGCAAAATCACGTCCTCTAATTTGCGGTAGAGGTTTTTGGCCGTTTCCAGGGTGTATTGCCCGCTCTCCCGATCCTGGCCAAAAGCGTCTTCCTGATCGGCGATCTCCCAACCGGTAACCTTTTCAAAACAGCCCTCAATCCACCAACCATCCAGGGTGCTGAGACTGGGAACACCGTTCAGTGCAGCCTTCATGCCCGAAGTGCCAGAAGCTTCCAGTGGTTTGACCGGATTGTTTAACCATAAATCCACTCCGCTGCAGATCAGCCGTCCCCAGTCCATGTCGTAATTTTCGAGATAAACGAATTTGACGGGGGTTCCATTAAACAGGCGGGCCTTTTCATGCAGGTACATGATGGCTTTTTTGCCCCCTTCATCCCGCGGATGGGATTTACCCGCGTAGACCAATTGAATAGGGCCGAAAACCTCCGCCATGTTGATCAGACGTTGGGGATCCTGGAGCAGGAGCCAGGCTCGTTTATACTCGGTGGCCCGTCGGGCAAAACCGATGGTGAAGGCATTGGAGTCAAAATCAACGCCCCGTGCCGCTGCAATTTTATGGAGGAGTTTTTCTTTATTGACCGCATGGGCTTTCATGACGGACGCCACGGGAACGTCACAGATCTCCCGCAACGCAAAATTGTCCTTTCGCCACAGGGGAATCTCAGCGTCAAACAAGTCGGCCATGCCATCCCCCACCCAGGTGGTGGCGTGAACGCCGTTGGTGATGGCATCGATGGGCGTGCCGGAAAACATGCGACGGCTCACCTCGCCGTGACGCCGAGATACAGCATTGATATAACGACTTCCCAACAATGCGAGGTGGCTCATGTTCAATTCGCTGTCTTTGAGCGCTCCCATCTCCGCCAGCAATGAGCAGTGAGATTTGCCGAGCACCGCATCACAGGTTGCCCGATCGAAACGATCGTGTCCTGCCGATACGGGGGTGTGGGTGGTGAAGGCGCAGTGATTGCGGACCCATGGCATCAGCTTCACATCGCGGTGACCGTCCCGGAGTCCTTCATGGGCCAGCGCCAGGGTTACCAAGGCCGCATGCCCTTCGTTCATGTGATAGGTTGCAATGCGGTGCGGACCCTGATCTTTGCCATGCTGCGGTGCATACCCCAAATGCTTGAGCAGGGTGAACCCTCCCAGACCGAGGACGGCCTCCTGGCATAGGCGGTGCATTTGGTCGCCGGAATAGAGAGAGTGGGACCAGCTGCGGGCCGTGGCATCATTCTCTGCAAAATCGGTATCCAGAAAAAACACCGGCACCACATGTCCCGTAATCCCCTTGTAGTCATAGCGGTAGGCGCGAACCTTGACGGGACGCCCCTGCACTTGAATCGTCACCGCCTGCGTGGGGGCGTGAGGGAACCACGTAAGAATATTCCAATCGACCGGCTTTTCACCCTGGCGTCCGGATGGATCGAGGGTCTGCTGAAAATATCCATGGCGATAAAGAAGGGTTACCGCCACAAAGGGCATTTCCATGTCGGCAGCGGCTTTGATGGTGTCTCCTGCCAGGACCCCCAATCCGCCACTGTAGGTTGGCATGCCATTTTCCAGGGCGATCTCCATGGAAAAATAGGCGGTCATAGGACGGTGTATTTGGGTCGGGTTATAGGTCATCCGCTGAAACCTTATTCTTTGATTTTTGATTGTCCGCTTCTGAAAACACCATCGCCTAATCCCGGGGAGTCGTTATACTGCCGACAAGAACAACTTGAAGAATTTACCGGCATCTGAGGAGAGGAAATGGCCAAAAGTTCAAAAAAAATTAATACCATATCTTTGACAAGCCGGTCTACCGGGCTTTTGCTGCCTGTTTCTGCCTTGTGGGGAGATTATGGTATTGGGGATTTTGGGGCGGGAGCCCGCCATTTCATCGATTTTCTTGCAGATTCTGGGCAGTCCTTTTGGCAGGTCCTCCCTCTGAGCCCGCTGGGTGAGGGTAACTCACCATACGCCAGCACCAGCTCACAGGCCATCGATCCCATTTACATCGACC
>JAKQGS010000167.1 GCA_029556045.1 Pseudomonadota bacterium
GGTCGATGGCGACGGTCTTTCGCAGTTGCGACGGGTCGGGACGGGGAGACGGCGGTGGGGGGACGTCGTCCGCGGCATGGGTTGCATGCTCCATCGGTCGCTGGGCGGCACCTTGACCTTCCGCGAGAGGCTGCCCCAGGCAATTTTCAACCGCCTGCACGATATCGCGGGATTCAAAGGGTTTCCGCACAATACGGGTCAGGCCCTTGGATTTGAAACCATCTTCGTCGATCACTTCAAAGCTGCCCACCAACAGGATCAGGGGCACACCGCGGGCCAGACTGAGAAAGTCCTCGGGGGTGTGAGCGCCGGGTAGGTTACCGTCCGCAAGGATAGCAGAGGGACGCACGCGGTTGATCTCGCTCATGGCTTCGATCAGGCTGCCCGAGGCCACCACTTCGACATCAAATTTGGCAAACGCGATTTTGACAACTTTTTGGATGGTTGTGGAGTCGTCCACCACCAGAATGCGGTGCGTCATGTCACCCCTCCCTCGTACGTACATCATACCAAAGATAAGGGATTCAAGATAGTTACCGGGGGAATTTCAAGGGGACCATCGATGGTCCCCGGGGACGTTACTCATGAAGCTTTGCGACGGGATAGGTTTTCAAAAATGGCGTCCCGCATGGTGACCTTGATGGCGGAGCGGGTATCCTTCAGGGCTTGGGTGATGAGGTGGTAGTCACTCCAGCGAAAGTGAGAGGATCCGATCTGGGAGTTCAGTTCTGTAAAGCATTTGATGCGCAGGTTCTCCAGGTATACCGCCTTGCTTTCGTATAGGCGCTTCAGCGTTTCCCAATCCAGCCCATCTCCCCGGATCGGCGAGACCAGGTCCCCCATGATTTCGCGGTAGGTATCGTAATCGGTGGATTGCTGTGCCTGAAATTTGCTCATGTGGTGACCCCTGTGGCTGCACGTCCTTGACCTGAAGTTTATCGGTGAAGACGACGGTTCCTTTAACTTGCCCTCTTGGTATTGTTTAATTTTTCAACAATTCCAAGAAAGATCTCCGAATGGTAAACCTGACCTTGACCAACCCCCAAAAGGTTTTTAAAAATCATGGGTCAAGGAATCTTCACCCCTGCATAAAAACTCTGACCCAGCATCGGGAAGGAATCATCCGATGTTGCGTCGTCAATCGAGGCTACACCCATGGGCATTTACAGCGGCAGTTTTTCCCTCACCCGATACCAGGTGGTGGGTCCCTTTCAAAAACTCAGCCTGGCCAACCTGAACAAGCACCTGAAGGGCTATCAGGCCAAGCCACATATCAGGATGGGGCATGGGGTGAAGGAGCTCGAAGCTGGCTGGGTGGCACCGTTAGCCCATGAGACCGATGACGATCGGCCGGAGGGCGATGAAGGGAATGGCCACTGGGATATGTCGGATTGCCAGATTGAGAACGGCTTTCTCCTGCGGATGCGTATTGAAAAACGCAGGGTTCCCAGCCACTTACTGCAGATGGTCTATCGGCAGAAGCTGGGGGAGGCCCGCGCCGCCAACGACGGCAAGCCCCTACCCCGCACCCAGCGCAAGGAGCTGCAGGAATCCCTCAAGGATGACTTGCTGGCGCAGGCGCTGCCCCAGATTGCTTTTGTGGATGCGGTTTGGAACGACCAGACCGGCCAAGTGCTTGTTTTTTCAACATCAAAGCAGATACTTGGCATATTTGAAGAAAAGTTTAGAAAAACCTTTCTGGAGCACACGGATCTCACTTTGGTGGCCATCACCCCCGCCCTGATGGGCCTTACCCCAGCAGAATGGCGAGGAGATTGGGAAAAACGTGGCAATCGCCTTGAAAAAATGGCAAAAGCATTACCCACGACATTTGCGGCCCAACAATTTTAAGGGCCGATTTAATACCGACGCCCCAGCCATAAGGAACACCCCTTGAGCGATACCACCACCACTGCCGAGGCGACTCAATCCCCTGAAGCCATCGGAAGGGTCTTTTTCAAATACCGCGATTATACCCCGATCCCACTCATCATACTTTTGCTGATGTTTGCGAAACCAACCGTCATCACCGCCACCCTCGGCTTGGTCACCATCATGTTTGGGGAACTTATTCGGGTTTACAGCGTGGCCTTCATTGGTTCAATTTCCCGGACCCGTAAGGATAATACCGGCAGTCACCTGATTCGCACCGGGCCTTTTTCCTACGTGCGCAATCCGCTTTATGTGGGGAACTTCTTTATCACCGCCGGGGTGGCCATCTTTGGGGGAAGTTATCTGGTACTCTTTCTGGCGGTGGCACTGTTTTGCACCCAGTACCACTTCGTGGTGAAGTACGAAGAGTCCATCCTACGGCAAAAATTCGGGCCGGAGTATGTCAGTTATTGCCAGGACGTTCCGCCCTGGTTTCCCAAACGTTCTATTAAATTGGAAGATATGGAATGGCCCAACAACTTCACACCGGCCCTACGCAGCGAGCGCCGCACCCTGACCACCATCGTGGTGCTGGTGGTGATATTGGCTCTCATGGGCTAGGGCCTGCCGCTATGCGATCATTATGAAAGACTGATAGGTCAAGCCCTCGCGAGCCTGTAGCCGTTCACAGAAGTTTGACACCCCATCCTCATCCTGCCACTCGAATCCCACAACATGCATGCGCTGCCAAACCAACGGCAGTCGATGCCAGGCCTGCCGCACCCAGGGCAACCGCGACTTGGGGTGAATCATGCGACGGATTTCCCAAAGCGCATCTCGCGCCCGCTCTTCCGCCAGAAGCTGATCCAAGTACTGCCCCCACAACTCTTCCACCGGTATGGATATGTGCGCCAATTGCGCGAGGTTTTCCAGCGCAGGCACCGTCAGTTCACGCCAAAGGGTTTTCAACGCCCGCAACGGAGGTGTCCCGACACCCGGATAATCCTGCAGATGGGTCACAAGCGTCTCACAGGCCACCAGACCCAGAGTCCATTGTCCCCGCTGAGATTCTTCGGCAAGACGATCCCGGGCGGCCTGATCGGAGACCCACTGCCCCGTCGTCAGTGCTGAATTATGGACATATTGCACAAGCTGAGCGAGGGGTGGTTCCCGTTGTTCTTTGACGGAGGTGCGGGCGTTGCCGCGGGTGCGTGGCTCCGTAGCGGATGCTGCTGGCGCTTCTTGGAGAGACTTTGACTCCATGATGCGAATCTTGCGCCCCCCGATGGGGCGGATGTCCCGGCTTTTTTCCGGGACGTCAGCAACGTTTGGCTTATCCCTCGTGAAACCAGCTCCCGGTGTCGGTTTTGCGGGCTCTATGGAAGGCGACGCGGATGAATCAATGGACGGGGACAATTGATTCAGCTCGAAGTCTGTTAAAAGACTTTCATCGTGTTGCGCCGGCTGCTGAGACATCTCAGACTCCCGATCCGCTTTTGTTTCTGGGGGAACGCTGATGCGGGTTTGCTCCCAACTGATCGGTGCGGGCTCAAATACTATAGGGGTTGGTTCCGGTGCCGACGGTTGCGCGCTCATCTGCTGATGAGAGGATGGTTCCTGATGACGATTCGGCCCGGAATGAAGCCCTGGCTGGGCATGAACCTGGGTGGCAAGATCTAGAATAAAATGATCCGCCACATCCCCCTCAGTGCCTTCTTCTGGCAGGGACTGAGACAACGGAAGTGGATCGGGATCCGCGGATTTTTCCACCATCGCGGGACCGGCCCCCTTGGTTTCGATGGGGGCCACGAAGGGGTGATCCACCACCGGAGGACTGATGCTTTGGACACCCGGTGGTGGTTTGGTAATCCGGGTGACCTCATGCTTGGGCACCGGCATCGGTAAAGGTGGCGAAGCCGGTGAGGCAAATAAGGGTTGCTCCATAATGCCCGGCCACCCCTTGGCCCCCCGTACCGGCAGCTGGCTTTCCA
>JAKQGS010000186.1 GCA_029556045.1 Pseudomonadota bacterium
CGGAAGTCGGTGGTGGAAACCGTCGTCACCTGGAAGGATCAGAAGCAGGGACGGCAGGTGGTGTCCTTTTTAAAGAGCATGAATACCACCAGCGATGGTCTCGCCAAAACGATTATGGAGACCGTGCGGTATCATCTCCCCCATCCCTATCTGACCTATCAAGACAACGGCAAATGGTTTGTGGTGCAGCCCAAAAAAGCCAAACGGTTCTGGCTCCTCAAGGGCGACGAAGTGCTGATGGATGCGGATGGTCGGGCATTTCCCCTAAATCGCGACGGCAAAGGAAGATTGCAGCTGCTCTCAGGAAAATCATCTCCTTGTGGACGGGACACGCGATTGTCCCGTTGCCTGGTGTTTGCTTCGACCTTTCAGGATATACCGCCAGTGGATGGCTGGATTCCCCTTCGTGTTAAGATCCCTGCCCCGGTGCAGGATGGCATGAAAGTCTATTTTTCCGGCTATCAGGCCCATCACGTGGGGCAGCAGGTGTGGGAATACTGGGGACAGCCTGGGGCGGAATCCCCCGTACTGATTATCCGGGGGGGACAAGTGCTGGAATATCAAAAAGTGCGTGACATTCCCAGCGGGCTCGCGCAAATTTCATCCAAGGCTCCAGTTAAGGCTTCCCGCAAGAAAAAGTTATAAGGACCCGTGCCATGCTGAAACACAAGATCCTGATTACCGGCAAGTTGGATGATCAGGCTATCCAGGCTTTTCAACAAAATCCCAACTACGATGTGGTTTATAAACCGGACTGCAAGCGGGACGAGATCGAGCGTGACATCGCGGATGCTCACGTGATTGTTTCCCGCAGTGAAACCAATGTGGACCGTCGCCTGATTGAAAAATCCCCACAGCTTAAATTGATTGCCCGCGCTGCCGTGGGGGTTGGCAATATCGATCTGGAGTATGCAACGGAACGGGGCATACTTGTGGTGAATACCCCTGGGAAAAATACCAACTCCGCTGCCGAACTCACAATAGGACTGATGCTCGGGCTTTTGCGTAAGATTCCCGAGGCCGTGCAGACGGTGAAAGGGGGCGGCTGGGATCGCCATCGGTTTACCGGACGGGAGCTGCGGGGCAAACGGATCGGCATTGTGGGGCTGGGCAATGTGGGCCATCGGGTGGCGCAGTTTGCCCATGGATTCGACATGGAAGTCCTGGCGTATGATCCCTATATCGCGTCGGAAATATTTGCCAAACACCGGGCAACCCCTTGTGGATCACTCAAAGAATTGGCCGCAAAAGTTGATTTTCTGACGTTTCATGTGCCGCTGAATCGCGAGACCAAAGGCATGGTGACCCGCGAGATTCTGGAAACACTGCCCAAGGGGGCCTGGCTGATCAACGCCGCCCGCGGTGGGCTGGTGGATGAAAAAACGCTGCTGGAGTTCTTAAATTCTGGTCACTTGGGTGGTGCTGCGATCGACACCTTTAATGAAGAGCCGGTGCCGTTTCCCGATCTGGTGCGGCATCCCAAAGTGGTGTGTACCCCTCATATCGGCGCTTCCACGGTGGAGGCCCAGCGGGCCATTGGAGCCGCCATTGTGGAGCAGGTTTCCAAAGCTCTCAGTGGGCACGTGGTGGATTATCCCGTGAACATTCCGGAGATCGGGGTTCTGGATCATCCGGGGCTCAAAGCCTATGCGGTTCTGGCAGAAAAACTGGGTTCGGTGGTGGGACAGATCATCCCGTTCAACCCCCAGCGTGTGGACATCAAATATCGCGGCGAACTGGCGCAGTGGGACCACCGGGTGGTACGGCTCAGTTGGATGAAGGGATATGCGGGGTATGTGCGGGACAGCCTGGTGTCATTTGTTAACGTGAACCAGGAATTTGAAAAAATGGGGATTCGGGTGGAGGATCAGGATGATCCCGATTTTTCCGCGTACAAATCCGCCCTTAAGGTGACGGTGACAGGGGACCAGGGGCAAACCCTGGAGATTGGCGGGGTAGTATTTGACAACATCAACCCCCGGTTCACTCTGTTGAACGACTATTATTTTGAAGTGGATCTGTCCCGGCTAATGCTGATGATTGAAAATCATGACCGCCCCGGTGTTATCGGTGATGTGGGGCATTTTTTGGCCCACAAGGGCGTGAATATCAGCTCCTTTGTGCTGAGTCGGAATTCTGAGGGCGGCAAGGCTTTGGCGGTGGTGTGTATCGACAATGAGGTGCAACGGGAAGATCTGGAAGAATTCAGCAAGATCAAAAACGTGATTGCGGTGCATGCCCTAAGTCTTTGAGGATCTCGGTCGTGACTTTGAAATTGAGTGACCTCAAAAATCCTATGACCCGTCGTGGGTATCAGCGGTTGGCGGAAGAACATCGACACCTGCTGGAGGATGTGCGACCCGGCATCCTGGATGGTATTGCCACGGCTGCGGCGGAAGGGGATCGTTCGGAAAATGCCGAATACATTTATGGCCGCAAACGGCTGCGGGAGCTGGACAAAAAGCTGCGGCAGCTGACATCCTTCCTCAAGGATGCCCAAGTGATTGATCCGGAAAATATCCGCAGTGACCGCGTTTTTTTTGGTGCCACCGTGACGATTCGCGATGAAGAGGACGTGGTGCGGGAATGGATGATCGTGGGGATGGGGGAAGCGGACGCGGATGCCCGCACCATCTCGTGGAAGTCTCCTCTGGGGCGGGCCCTTCTTGATAGAAAAGTGGGGGATTGGGTGACGGTAGAGCGCCCTGCGGGCTCCATGGACTACGAAATTTTGAATATTCGGTTTGTATAGGAATGAATGCACAAGCGCTGATACCGTGTCCTGAGCCGCAGGCGAAGGATCCCCTTCGAATAACATCCATATGCATCGACGAAAAAAGTTTGTCCCATCAATAGTCGATCTTCTGCCGGCCTTTTTTGATATCCCCATGCTTCTTTTTCGAAGAAATGCGTTTTTCTTTGGCGGCCCGCGAGGGTTTGGTGGGTTTGCGCTTTTTGGGAGCCACCGCAACCGCCTTCAGCATGGCGGCCAGTTTTTCCAGACAGATCTCTATATTACGGGCCTGATCACGTGACTCATCGGCGGCGATCACCAGGCGCCCGTCGGTGGTGAGTTTGTTACCATACGCCGCCAAAAATCGTTCCTGCACGTCAGGTGGCAGTGACGACGTCGTGGAAAAATTCCACGATAAAATCGCCTTGCTGTTGACCTTGTTGACGTTCTGTCCACCCGGACCCGAGCTGCGGGCAAATGAAAATTCCAGCTCGAAATCAGGGATTTGGATTCGAGGGGTAACCACCAGCATGGTCGGCTCGCTTTCTTTGGTTGGCGGAATGTGAACAAAAAGGGGGGCAAGCACAGGCTCCCTCATGGAACATCATAACAGAGACCACCGGCAGGTTGTAATTCACTTGACAGATGATCGGATCGCGGTTGACTTGTTGTTCTTTCCTCTGAAAAAATTATCAATACGTATGCTATTTGTTTTATTTCCAAAAAAACACGATCAATACAGCTCACAAGTTATGCGGTAATCCAACCTCGCTTCTGTTAAAATACGGTAAAGACAGCCAAGAGGAATCATGATGAACACCAGACTTATGCAGGTTTTTCTGTTTGGAATCTGTTTGGGTATTTCCCAGTGTAAAGTCCGATCTACGGTTTCCCTGCCAAAAAACCAGGCTCCCATATTGGAGCCCATCACGGGTTCCGGTGGGGACGATTTGGCCTATGACTTTTTTAATACCCCGGAACAAGAAGGCGTGGGTCGTTGGCCCGACAAGCCCTTTCAACGCTACCGCCTAACCTCCGGCACTTTTGATTCGGTGACACTGGATGTTGGCAAAACCCAGATTTTTAACGATGTAGGGGGCGGAGTTAGAAAAAGTCAAACAAGCAAGGCAGCTGTCAATATAACGCTCTATCTTATTAAGTCGGTGAAGAATCGCCAAGACGGCGGACGAAGCCGGGTTGCCGATACGGACCCTGAAACCGGTGAGGTTTTTTTCGTATCCGCTCAAGAAAACGAGGATGGTAGCTTTTCAGGGGATGTGGACGCAGAGACGGGTCGCCCCATCTCCTTCATCTATTATTGTGAGTACAAGGCCACCATGTCATTGGAAACCGCCACAACCGCAAGTCTCCGGGCTTTTATTGCGGGAATTGCCGGTTCCAGAGGAACAAGAACCGAAGTAGAAACGGCTCACTGGTCCACTTTTTTCCCGATGAACTATGCGAAGGATTTTGGAAATGGAATGATTAAACGGCCAACACCGCAGGAACTTTATAATGCTTGTGTGAATTACCTCACGGATCCGACAATCGCAGACTTCTGGGGTTTGAAAGGCACCAGCATCGCGGACGTCCTAACCGAGGATCTTAAACTACTTTCCTCCACCATGATTGAAAATGCTGCTGATACTGCTTGTATACCCTCCGAAAATGTCCTTTCAACAGAAACGGATCCACAATGCCAGGATTGGTATAATGGTCTAGGGGCCCCCAAGTTCTACATTGAACAAATAAAACCGGTGGGACGCTGCGTTCCAATCGGAACGGGATCTTCTGGGAACTGCTCCCTGGTAACACCCGAGAATGGTGGATGTTCCCTTTACGCCAAGCCTGCGATTGCCGAGACCGAAGGGGAGCACAAAAAGTCTACCGTCGATTGGGCCACACTAACCCCAGAACGTCGGACGGGGTACCGCCGCGTTACCATAGGGTTGGAAGGTTACCCCTGCGACATCGGCACGACGTGTGAAGCGGTAGAAGCAAGGGGAGTTGTCGGGGATGTCATCAATTTTCTGCAGTCCACGGGTCAGATGGGCCTGCGCGCCAAATGCAAACGTGCCGCTGCAGCGGATTGATTGAAATCGAAAATTCTGCTTGCATTCTTTGGCGCCCTTGTGGCGCCTTTTTTATACGGTTTCCTGCGCGAATTTTAATGGGCCATTACAGCATAACTGTTGCGGAGTGGCTGGATGGTATCCGCAATAAAATTGTCCAGTCCCTCCATGGGACCTTCCTGGTTCAGAAGGTAGGACAGGCTTTCATCAGTTAAAGCTGCGTTGATATCGTAAGTCTGGCCATCAATGTCGATGGTCCGGTCGATCAAACGGATGCCGTGGCTATAGTCGGCATAACCGACGCGGTGCACGATACTGAGGGGTTGAATCGGTTTGCCATTAAGGCGATGCCAGCCGTAGATGGCGATCTTGTTTTTCTTTTCCCAAAGGCGACGGCTGAGCACCACATCCTTCTTGTGGCCTGCCAGAATCTCGCCGGTGGATACACCGGCGTCACGGCGTTCGTCTTCCACCACACTTTCATGCCAGGCATAGTAGCTGTTGCGGACCATTTCCATGGTTGGGGGCAGTGGATGGGGTTTTAATGCATAATCTGCGTGCCGATAGATCTGGTCAACCATGGTGGCGGTGGGCAGGGTTGCCTGCAAGGCGGATGCGATCTTCAGGGCGGATACCAGATTCATGGGAATACGCACAAAATCCTGATCAGAACCAATGGCCAGGTAGTCGGGCAGGGCGTGGTAGGTCACCGTGACCGCCTGTCCGTCCGGAGCGATCATCTGGGTGGTGATTTCTTTATAGCGGCGCAAAAAACTGGGCACATTACCCGCCAGGATCTCCCGCACGATGGCGTCCTCTCGCTCTTCAAGCGACAGGTGCTGGGTGGCGGTTAAAAAGCCTGTGCCACTGAGGGCATCCACCGTCCGGTGCGGTAGAGGAAGCATTGGTGGAAGTTGCATGCCTATATGCCAGGAGCTGGTGCAGAAAATCGTGCTCAAGAGGATTCCCAGCTGCGACAATTTGATGGTGAATTTTACCAAGGCTGCTCCCATTGACTGCGCCCTCCCGCTGCAAACTCGTCTGATGTGGTTTCTATAAATCCATAATCGGGGCTTGGGGGCGAGGACTAAAATAGGGCGAATTTCCCCAGGGATTTCATGGGGGTAAAATTTTTTTAAAGTTCACAAAATCAACCGCGCGGTATGGCTTCCCCGTGTATAATAAAAACACCAATCGGGAGGGTAGGTTATGCATGAACGGGCCAATGTTGAATCCAAAGAACAACTGCAGCAACGCATCCTTATCGCCAAAGGTCATAAACCCGCCGACACGGTGATCCGGGGTGCCCGGTATCTCGACGTTTTCAGCGGCATCTGGTGCTCGGGCGATGTGGGACTAGCGGACGGCATCATTGTGGGCACCCAGCAGGACTATGAGGGGCGCTCAGTGGTTGACGGCAGCGGGTGTTACCTGGTGCCGGGTTTTATTGATGCCCACGTGCATATCGAAAGCAGCATGATGACACCGGCGCGGTTTCAGGAGATGGTTCTGCCGCGGGGCACCACCACGGTGGTGTGGGATCCTCATGAGATCGCCAATGTGCGCGGCACCCGGGGCATTGAGTGGGCCTTGCAGGCCAGCGAAGGGCTGGAGTTGGATGTTTACGTCATGGTGCCCAGCTGCGTGCCGTCCACCAGTCCCGAATTGGGGCTGGAAACCAGCGGTGCCGTGATCAATGCGGAGCAGACGGCAGCCTTTCAGTCCCACCCCCGCGTTCTGGGGCTTGCGGAAATGATGAACTATCCAGGTGTGCTGGGTGGGCAGGATGATGTGATGGACAAACTGGTAGGCTATCAGGACATGAAGCGGGACGGTCATGCTCCCGGATTGCGGGGACGGGACCTCAACGCCTATCTGGTGGCGGGTATTCATAGTTGTCATGAGTCCACCCAGTTGGCGGAGGCGCAGGAAAAACTGCAGAAGGGTTTGCATGTGCTGATCCGGGAAGGTTCCTGCGCGAAGGATGGGGATGCCCTACTACCGCTTCTCAACGCCTACACGTCGGCGGTTTTGGGAGTCTGCAGCGACGATCGTAATCCTGCGGACATTATGCATGAGGGGCACCTGGAATTTTTGATCAATAAAGCCCTGCGTTGCGGAGCCACACCGCAGGACGTATTTCGTATGGTCAGCTGGTCTGCGGCACGAATCTTTGGACTGGGGGATCGGGGGGCGGTGGCTCCAGGGTTTAAAGGAGATCTGGTGCTGGTGCGGCCTGAAAAAATTGATGATTGGCGGCAGGGTGTCCGTATTGAGAGGGTGTTCAAAGCGAGCTGTGCGGTGGATGCGGCCCGGTTGCAAAGGGTGGCGGATGAAGCTGCGATGCAGGAAGGGGCGGTGCGGGAAAAAAACATCTTTCTCGAACCCATCGACGAAACCTTGTTGGAGGTGGCCAGCCAAAAGCAGAGGCAGACCACGGTTCGGGTGATCCGTATTCATCCGGGTTCCATCGTCACCGGCCATGAAACCGCAGCACTGGCGGTTCAGAATGGACAAATTGTGGCAGATCCGCAAGCTGATGTCTTAAAAATAGCTGTTTTTGAGCGCCACCATGGCACAGGTCGGCACGGGGTTGGATTTGTGCGGGGCTTTGCTTTGCAACGGGGGGCCATCGCGACCTCCATCAATCACGACTCGCACAATGTGATTGTGGTGGGAGTGGATGATGCCGCCATGGTGCGGGCAGTGAATCGCTTGATCGCCATTGACGGTGGTATCGTGGTGACGGATGGGCAGCGGGATGAGGAGCTCCCCCTGGAGATCGGGGGACTCATGAGCGCTGCACCGGTACGGGATGTGGCAGAACGGCTTACCAAATTGAAAGATTTTACCCGCAAATTGGGTTGTGCCCTCCCGGAGCCGTTTTTAGGCCTTTCATTCCTCGCCCTGCCGGTGATTCCGCAGCTCAAAATCACCGACCGCGGTCTGGTGGATGTGGAGCGGTTTTCTAAAGTTGCGGTGGAGGTTGCTTAACTGAAGAATTCAGCCTCAAGAATCAGGACCTTTTACCGAAGTTGGGGATGGTTGGTACCATTAGGTACGTCTTCCCTCATTACGCGAGGTAAACATCATGATTCGTTCCCATCGGCTGTTGTGCCTGGCCTTGATCTGCGCATTGGGTGCCTGCAAGAAAAAAGACGATAAAAATAGTGATCCGGCTGCAGCTGGAGATCCTGATGGTGAAGTTGAGGATAAAGACGGGGATGGACAGCCGGATGGTCCGACAGGTCCTGGCGAAGGGCAAGTGACCCTGGCGGGCAGTCTGGCCATCGGGTTACTCCGTTTGCAGGACAAGACCCCCACGCACGTCATCGCGATGGAGCCGGAATCCAATAGCTTTGCCACAGCCGAAGTCAATGAAGACGGCACATTCGAACTCTATATCGACAAAGAATTGAATTGGGTGGTGACCTTTGTGGACAGCACGGGCACCGGAAGCGACATGCTGGTATCCCGCTTCGGCTCGGGGGAGTTAGATACAATTGCCACCAATAGCGAAACCACGGACGTTGACCTAGGAGAATTGGATACCACTGCGGAAAAGGCGGGCGGAACCATACCCCAGGGAGATCTTTTAGCGAGTCTGGCCATGTCGGAAGAGGCATCGGTGCAATATGGCGCTGTTGACGACGTTTCGTTGCGTTATGTGAATCCTGATATCGATGCGGATGGACAGATCGATGCGGTGGCTGGTCAAAAATTGACGCTGGATTTTCACAACCGCTTTAATTTCAAGAAAAACGGTGCTGATCTTGCCATGAAGGATATTAAAAATGCCTTTCCTCCCGAAAATGCCTCTTTGGAGTTCAGCGGATCCGGTGTGATGCCATGGTTTGAAGATTCGGCTTATAATGAGCCGGTCTCTGCCTACACCTGGAAATTTTCAACCGACGTCAGCCTCGGCTCCAATGGCGGTGTCCTCTGCGATGGCTACACGTCGGGTCAGCTGCTTCCCGCCGATACCCCCTGCAATATGGAGATTGTGGCGGGAGCTTCCAACAACATACCGAGCATTGAACTGTCGGCGGCAGTTGATGGGACTTATGAGCTGACAGCTGGTGGCAAGACTTTTACCTGGACCAATGTTAAGGTTTCTGATTTCAGTGCCGGCACGGGATTTATCGCGCTGTTTGTGCGTATGGACGTCAGCGATGACAACAAACTCACGGGTATCTCCTATAAGTGGCAGCGCAAAAACGCCGACGGAACCTATTCGCTGGCCACTGCAGAAGAACTCAAACTGCTGG
>JAKQGS010000193.1 GCA_029556045.1 Pseudomonadota bacterium
GGTCAGAATAATCAAGATTATTGACGAGAAAACATCGACTTTTCCGGCGTTTTTTAGATTAATGCCGAACGTGCCCTAGGTATCAGAAAACCGGGACAGCAGCTTCTGGTCCCACACATCCCGCACGCCATTGGGATACACCAGATCACCCAGGATCATGGCGAAATCACAGGAGTCGGAATTACCGCTGGAAGCCGGGGGACAAACCGCGGCCAATGCCTGCGCCACACGTCGCTGATCCGCATTGATCGTGGTGCCGGTGTCTCCGCCGTTGTCCCCCAACACCATAAAACGCACCGTCTTTTTTTGCTTCCGCTCCGGTCTGTCAAATTTCTGGCAGAGGGACATCGCCTGAGATTGCGATGGGAAGTATGCAAGTTTAGGCTGCCACTCCCCCTGCATCTTGCAGGGCATCGATTCAGGATCGGTGAGCAAGCGCAGGTTTTCACAGTTGGCTCGAATGCTGCGATTCCCCGCTTCATCCGTGATCTCACAGTATTGCCCCGAATAGGAGGCAAACAGGCTCACATTCCGGTCTTCAGAAGACTTGCTGCTGGACTTGACCAGCGCTTTAAAATCGCAGCCACCCAATAGCAACGCTGCAGATACCGACCATAGAAATAATGACATCATGCACCTCATGGGTATTGCGAGGACCAGGCTGGCCCCGCATGAAGATCCTGTTCCACCGCCTTCCGCCAATCCTGAATGACTTGCAGCAGGCGCGTTGCTTCCTCCTCCGCCTGTCGCCCGTCTCGACCATGAACCCGATCCGCTGCAAAAGCCAGTGCAATGCGACTAGCTTGGTTTTCCAGCATCGTTTTGATCACATCGTCCGTGAACTTTTCCCCCAACAGGATTTTTAAATTGTCCAAGTGCCGTTGCCGCAGTGTTTCGCTCTCCATCAGTCGGGCAAACAGGTAATTGTCCTCCCGCCCCCAGATCGACTGTCCCGGAGCAAACGGGTATTCATTAGAATTTTCTTCGTAAACCCTGTCCAGGTCCCATGGCACCATCTGGAAGGTTTTATAAGTCTTATGCCGGTAAATAAAATAATTGTTACGAAAGCCGTCCACATGGTGCAGAAACACCGCCGCCGCCATATACCCCAGGACATTGTCCAGATCCACCATGGACTCCACGGTTGAAGCGGGGTCATTAACCCTTTCGATCAATTGAAAGATATCGGCGGGGGTTTCTGGATACCCTTTGATCTCAAAGGACTTCTCCAACCCCGTGAGGTTTTCACGCCGCAGGGTGGCATTGCCAAACACCGCCTTGTAATAGACTCCAACCGGAATCTGCCGCGTCGACCAGAAGTCATCATCGATCGACTCCATCAGCAGAAATAATCCCCGAAATTGCCCGTTGACATACACAACACAATGCTCGGCTTTGGGTGTGGCCAGCCCCATGGTCGCAAACACCTGAAAGCCAAACCAACTGCGCAGCATCGAACGATCCCCCTGTTGGGAGCTCAGTCGCCAGGTCTTTAAACCGCGAAAACGCTCGCCATCCAGCTCGATCTCCATGCTTTTTTTGTAGTCGTCGATGGTGGAGCGGCCCGAGTAATGCACCGTTCCCCGATAAGACCGCCCGTCGAAACGGATGCGGGCAGGAATGGGGGTTTTTTGTGCTACCGTGCTATTGAGTTCCGCCAGATGAGGGTCGTCGATGTCCAGCTCCACAATGGGAAGCCCATACGACTCCAGCTCACGGGAGGGCAAATGCTTACACCCCGCCATCCCCATCAGAACAAGTCCGGTGACCATCAAACGAGCGGTGATCTGAGTGACAAGGGCTAATCGCATCGGCATCCCCTAAAAAAACAGGCGG
Source organism: Pseudomonadota bacterium (assembly GCA_029556045.1). The sequence continues at coordinate 1,837 of JAKQGS010000193.1, forward strand.
GCCAAAAACATGGACCGGCTGTCGTCATATGTGCGTTTATCCTTGTCCAGCCGGCTGTTGGTTCCCACCCCGTCCAGCTGCAGTCCCACCAGAAAATCCTTGTGGAAGTGGTAATTCATACCCAGACCCACCTGCAGGGAGTTGTAGTCCGGCTCGCGGCTGTCGTGCACCACGTGAGACAGCAGAAAAATTGGTTCCCAGGTTTCTTCCTGCAAATCCCCGTCACCGATGCGGTAGCTCCACATTCCTTTAAAACCATAAAAATAGACTTTGCTACCGTCCCCGAAGGTCTTTTCAAACTCTGTTTCAAAGGGGTCCATCCCCCCCATCAACTCCACCTCCCAGTGGCGTGCGCTGTTGCGTTGCCACAGGGCCCAACCGTGAACCCAACTCACCTGCGTAGCGGAATCAATGCGGTCATTTTGCACCAGCAACCACGTCCCGAGTTTGGTCCCAGTATCGGACAGGTTCCACTGGTAGTGCCCGTTCACGTGGGTATCCAGGCTTTCGGAATAACCAGCACTCACCGCAAAGGGGGCGTCATCCCCCTCCTCATTGGCAGCGCCGATCAAGCGGATGAGAAGTTCACGCCCCACAAAACCAAAATCCTCCAGTTTGCGATAGAGGATACTCTCTTTGAACAACGGATGCTCGTCGGAGGAAAATTCATATTCCAGGCCAAACCGCTTGCGGTTCAGACCAAACTCCAGCCGATTGCCGTTCTTAAATTTGTGGTCGATAAACCCTTCCTGAATATAAGCCTCCCGCTCTTCGTAGCTGGCCTCCAGGCGCATCACCGCACGGGTTCCTTTGCGGCGTTTGGTCTTTAACTTCAGTTTGGCCTCAACCTCGGACGAGCCGTTTTCGGTGCCTTTTATTTTAAATCCAACGTCCAGCCGTCCGTCCAGTTTGATGGACTCCTTGGACTTGTCCTTATCCTGGGCCTTGTCGTCATCTTTGGGAGATTCCGGCACGGCCGCGGCGGCTGATGAGGGTGTATCAACGTGTGGTGCCACAGCATCTGAATCCTGTCCCATAGCGCCCCCGCTGGAAATTCCGAGCATAAGCGCAAGCAAAAACCCGCCCTGACGACGCACCGACATAAACGCACCTCTAAAGTGTATGGATATTAGGGACCATTATAGCGAAGACGGGGGCTCTTGGGGATACATTTATGATTTATTTATTATTTCACAATTTAAAACCGATTCCCTTGGCGAATCAAGGAGAACGCGGCACCCAGTGGAGATTGGGTTTACCTTTTTTCACTTCGCTGCCCACCTTCGTTTTTAATGTGATCCTTCAGTTGCGCGTCGGTTTGCATCGTGCGTTCATCCAGCGGGAGTACTAATAAGTCATTGGAGAGATGGGACCATTCAGCATGACATTTTTGCCGCCAATTGCAACGCCGCCAAGGTAGTTCGTAATTTTGATAGGTGTTACCTGGCACTTTATCCTAGGATTTATGACGAACGAGCCCGAACAGCACACTTTCTCGAACCAAAAACGAAAATTGTGCCGTTTCCAATAGTTTTTCACCTTTATATTTAATAGGTTATGTGAAATAATGCAAATTTAAAGATGGACTTTAAATTTGCAGGTAACCCCCCATGTTTATTCCACGAAAACTTGAGTCAAACTTACTAAAAAGTTTAAAGAATTTTCCAATCGTAGCCATCGTTGGGCCGAGACAAGTTGGAAAAAGCTCGCTGGCGAAAAAAATTATTGGATCAAAAAGTCTCTTTCTTGATCTCGAGCTGCCATCGGACTTATCTAAATTGGAGGACGCCGAAACTTTTCTTCTCAATACCAATAAAGCACTCGTATGCATCGATGAAGTTCAAAGAAGAGAAGAATTATTTCCCCTGCTCAGGGCAATCGTGGATCAACGTGGAACCAATGGACAGTATCTCATTCTCGGCTCTGCATCCCCCCACCTCTTACGTCAGTCGTCTGAAAGTTTAGCAGGACGAATTAAATATTTAGAAATGAATCCGTTTATTCTTTCTGAAGTCGGTCAAGATCGATGGCTTGATCTGTGGATTCAAGGGGGTTACCCCAAAAGCTTTCTGGCATCTCGTGATCAAAGTATCGAATGGCGTCAGGAGTATATTAGTACTTTTCTAGAGAGGGATTTACCACAACTTGGGTTCCAGCGATCCTCAACTCAAACCAGACGATTTTGGACAATGTTAGCTCACACTCAGGGGCAACTTTTAAATCAAAGTAAATTAGCACAATCACTGGATGTAAGCGTTCCCACAATCAAGAGCTATATCAATATGCTCGCTGATTCTTACATGGTACGCGTATTATTGCCGTTCCATTGCAATATTAAGAAGCGCCTCGTTAAATCACCAAAGGTTTATATACGAGATTCTGGACTTTTACATTCCCTCCTGGAAATCGACTCCTATGAGGATCTGGCAAGCCACCCTGTTTATGGGGCATCGTGGGAAGGTTTTGTGATCGAACAGCTAATTGCGGCGGCTGGAGCACGCACCGAAGCATTTTTCTATCGCAGTGGCAGTGGAGAAGAAATCGATCTCATTTTAAAAAGAGGAAATCGAATCAAAGCCTATGAAATTAAAGCATCACGAGCTCCTAAATTATCAAAACAGAATAACTCCGCAATGAGTGATCTGGGACTAAAACATATGACGGTTGTCGCTCAAATCGATGAGAGCTATAGTCTTTCTGAATCCGTGCGCGTCCTAAATCTTGGGGAGGCATTAACCGAATGGGAGCCCGCCGGTATAGATTAAATAATTGCCGAGATATAGCAAACCAAAAAGGGGCATACATTTATGATCTATTTACTATTTCACAATCTAGAGCCAATTCCCTTGGTGAATCAGGGAGAACGCGGCACCCAG
>JAKQGS010000514.1 GCA_029556045.1 Pseudomonadota bacterium
AAATGGTCAGAAAAACAAAAGATAACATATAGTTATGTCTAACTATTAAGTTTTTCAAACTTATTCCGATAGGAATAATGAAATAATGAATATGCGTGCATTTCAAAATGTGATATCGTCGGCTCCGGAGGTTTCTACCAATGTCGGAAGCAATCAAAAAAAGCGACACCCAAATAAAATTCGCCACCGTTGGCAATAATGGACAGATTTCTATCGGCAAAGAATTTGCCGGTCGGCAGGTTCAAATTGAAAAGACCGCGGAAGGTATCGTCATCATCTCCCCTGGGAAATTTGTGACGGACCAGCATGCGGATTTTTATACGAAAAAAGCTCTCGAAGAATTAGACGTGTTTGATGCCTGGCAACAGACTCATACCCCGAAGAATGTCGATGTTAATGAACTACGTTCCAAGTTGAAAACCCGTGGTAAAAAATAGAACTAAGAAACCTCGCAAAGATGAAAAGTCAGATTCAACGCAGCACCAGACGGTGCTCGTGGACGTAAGTTTCCCCGGTTTTTTAATATCGTTGGAATCTCTCGACAGTGTTGTGCAGGAACGTGTGCTGACAACAATAGAGAAAATCCAACAAATGACCTGGCAAGATGTCTACCAAACTTCGTCCAAAACACCTGGCCAAAAACGGGGTATCAACTTTGAACCAATCGATCAAAGAACCCGTAGCGGGATTCGCATCGCTACAATTCGGATCAGTCAAAAGATCCGGGCACGAGTCTGTCGCCGTGAGCAATTCATGATCTTTATCTCCCTTCACCAGGACCATGATTCGGCATACAAGACCAAGGGCGGTGAGGATATTTAGGGCATCTTATACTAATAGGCTCGTCCGGACTGATGGAACTTACCCGTACCCCCCTTCAAGGCCCATCCCCCCCAATCGACGCATTCACCAGCGGAATCGGTTTATCCGTCAGCGGGGTGAGGTGCGTTTGACTGAGAGGGAGCGGCTTGACGAAGTTCGGAATCTCGCCGCGGAATTTCAGGAACCCACCTTCGTAGAGGCGGATGGTTTGGCAGCACAGTCCTGGGTCGAACAGTTCGTTGCGGACGGTTAACGTGAAAATAAACTGGGCAGTTTGCTCGGTTTTGGATTTGAAAATCCCGGTGTGGCCGATGCTGGGCTCGCAGGCCAGCGTGGGGGCGTAGTCGGCGGGGTTGCTTACCGGGGCGGGAAACAGCACACTCACCGCCAGTTGGGTGACCTGATAAGACTTTTGCGAAAGAAGGCGATAGGCGGGGGAGACGCGGGCTTGGGCAAACCATTGACCGCGGTTGCCATAGGACACGGCAATTTCCGGGACCCAGTAGGTGATACCGGGTTCTGAAAGCCACTGGGTTTCCCCATCGTTGGCATTCGGTGGGGTGCCCCGGAACGCAAACTGACAGACATCGCCATGTCCCATTGCTTAGAATGTCCCATTGCTTAGAAATGCTTCAGGAGCGTCACGGCCTATCAACCAGTTATATGACGTTTCATAGCTGGTGCCGACAGGCTGGTATAGGCAAAAGGAAGCGTCGCCGTACCAGCAAAGCCAGAGTCTATCGCGAGCGGATGTCTTGAGAAGGTTTACTGTTGCAAATGGATGGCTCTCATCACGCCTGGAATGGGCAAGACAAATGGTGTCTCATCGCGATGATTGATGATGCAACGAGTGAAATTCCCGTAGCCAGATTCTTTGAAAGTGAAACGACGCTAGCCTGTATGAAGGTGCTACGGGCCGTGATCGAGGCTAAAGGTGTGCCGCAGATGATCTATACAGACGAAGCAGGATGGGCGGGCGGAGGTGAAAAACGTCGTGGCTCCAGTCAATTTGTACGGGCCTGCGAGGAACTCGGCATTTGTGTCATAACCACAAGTTCCGCCGAGTCGAAGGAACGCATAGAACGCGCTTGGTGAACGACACAAGACCGTCTCATACCAGAGCTTAGACTGGCAGCTAATACATCAATGAAGGTCGTCAACCGTAATCTCGACCATGTCTATTTGCCTAAATATTGGCAGATTGACAACACGGTGCAACCGCGCGACGAGGTTTCACGCTACCGCCCGCTCAAACAGCATGAAAACCTTGATGAAATTTTTTGCATCAAACCAACCCGACAGGTTCGCAGCGACCATACTGTTCACTTTGAAAACCAACTCTACAAGGTCACTGATTGCCAATACGGGAGTAAAACGCCACCACATGCTCTTTTTTACAGTCTGCGCATTGCAGCCGCAGGAAACCGTGGGCCAGGATACCACAGCGCAATAGCCAGGTCATCCCCCGTCATCACCACCAACGATGACGATGTCGCTTCCCATCCCCATGGTTAGGGATGTTAGTGCCAGGGCATGTCATCCGCCCAACCCCGCACAACTTCCAAGTACGTTCGTAGACGCCCCGAGC
>JAKQGS010000227.1 GCA_029556045.1 Pseudomonadota bacterium
AGGAAGCGAAATGGTATAAGCCGGCCGGCGTTGATGCCACGCTGGCCAGCCAGTGGACCACCCAGCAAATGGGCTCAATAATCTCCCGGCAGTGTGTGGTGCAAGGGGCCGACGGTGCTTACGCTATTGATATTGATGAGACGACGGCAGCGGCAGGATTTGAACTGATCGATACCAGTTCGTCAGCGGGCAAGGCCGAATCGGTGGCGGCACCGGATCTCAGCGGCCTGAAGTCGCTGGTGGTTGAATGACAGGCAAGTCTTACGGAACTTTCGATTAAGCAGTAAAGGGATTGGCGATCGCCAATCCCTTTTTCGTCAGTGTATCGTCGCTGCCTCACCCTTTGATGCTCATGGGTTGAGCAGATTCACTTCTTCCGCTTCCAATACCCACCGGGTGTTGTTTGAAGAAAACCGGCACTGGGAGTTGGGCACCAATCCGTTATTTGTATTGTTCAAAGCATGAACCGTCAGGAAGTAAGTACCGGCGGGCAATTGTTTGCAATACCCTACCAGAGAAACCGCAGACATATCTGAAAAGCCGGCGGCGGACATGAATTCAGACATGATCGCTCCACTGACACATGACTCACCGTTCAGGCGGATCTCCACGCGACAACCCAGATCCACCGTCTGCAGCACGTCGGTGTACTGCAGGCGCAGCGCCGTGGCGTTGTCGTTTTTGGTCACCGTCAGCAGACGGAAAGCCAGGGTTGAATTTTGCTGCGAGGAATGGAAGGGACCGGCCCGATCAGCCTCATAGATGCTCTTGGTGGTTGGACCCTGGGGGCCTTGTGGTCCCATGGGGCCTACCGGACCTTGTGGACCCTGAGGACCTTCCGGACCTGCCACACCGGGCAAGCCGATAGGACCAACCGGACCCTGAAGGCCTGCCGGCCCCTGTGGTCCCATCGGTCCAACCAACCCTTGCGGTCCCATTGGTCCAACCGGCCCTTGTGGGCCCATCGGGCCTTCCGGCCCCTGTGGTCCCACCGGACCTTGTGATTGTCCTGCATTGGTCACCACAACATCTTCAAAGGTCGCGGTATTGAGGGTGCGATAATCGCCGGAACTGACGCCCATGCCCAGCCATAGGGTGTGGGTCATAGGGACTTCCAAAGACCCAACCATGGTCCAGGAGGACCCATCGATGGAGCTATAGGCACTAAAGATATTGGCCACACGGGTCAGACGGAGATAAACAGGAGCGGATCCCGCCTGGACATGTCCATGGGAGTTTCTCTTGCTGCCAGCTTCCCGGCGGATCTGAAACTGGATACCCGCACGGTTGGTTACCATCAGAGTGGCATCCACCGCATTGGACAGTAGTGTTTCTCGCATCACCACCCCAGCGGCGGCAAATTTGTTATTGCCGGTCATAGAAGCAACCCGTACGGTGATGTCCGCATCACCGCTAACCTTCTGATAGACAAATTTAAAATAATCCTTGGCGTGGAAGGCGCCTTGGCCTGATCCGCTGATGATAAAATCACTGCCGCTGTTGGAAGCACTGCCGTTGACGTAACGTCCACCCACATCAAAACTCTCCCAGGGAGAATCCAGGCTCTGGCCTAGGGCAACACTGCACAGCCCCAAAAAACCGATGGATAACAGAACGGCCCCTTTGCTTAATTCCGAGAGAGTCTTTGCCCAAGCCTTCATTTTGCCCCCCATGACAGAGAAATTTATGTTTGAGTGAGTCCTTTGACTAAAGCAAGGAGTGGGCCAGTTTCTTGATCCAGTGTTTTTAACGGATTGCAGAATGTATTTTGCATTTTTGTCAAATCCTTGGGCGTCAATGTCAATCAATCAGCCAGCAAGTCCACTCATAAATTCATACCTGTGGAAAGAAACCCAGGGCGGCCTGCGTGGGGTGAACATTAAAAAACCCCGAGTCTTTGGGGGACTCAGGGTCATCGACTAGGAATGAATTGCATGAGCCTCAAGTCACTCGGCGGCCTTTTCACCCGGTGCTGGTGATTCTGCCGGCTGCTCTGCCGGGTTTTCCACGGGAGGTTCTTCCGTGCTTGGGGCAGGAGACTCAGGCTTGGGCTGCTCCGTCACCGGACCCGCGTCAGGGGCGGGTGTCTCCTCTTTGCCACTGCCGCTGGCAGGATTGGGAGCAGGAGCCTCCACGACCTCATCGTCTTTTTTAGGTTCAGCCTTTCCATTGTCTTCTTTCACCGGAGCCAGGCATGTTTCGCCAAATTTATTGATATCTTTGCCGTTGTCGCCCAAATAGTCAGCATAAAAGTACTTCTCGGGAGTGGCACCATTCGCGGAATCACCGTCCTTAAAACAGCCACAATAAAACTGGTTGGTGCCGGCCACCACATAATCCTTGCCGCCTGGTAATTCCCCGCATCTGCGATCAACCATGAAAGCCATCTGCCGCACCATCTTCTTAAGGCTGGCCAGGCCTTCGGGGTCGCTTCCCCGCGCTGAGATCACCTTTCTTTTCTCCCCCATCACCGCTATGCTGCAGAGCTGGTTGGAGACAGTGACATCTTTAGCACCGGATCTTTCCGCTAGTGCCTGACAGGCATCCTTGAAGGGTTCGGTCTGTTGTTGCTGCAGACAATCAAGATTGACCCAACCGCTGGTTTCCTGTTTGGTGGCTACATTGCAATTGAGATATTGGGTCTCTTTGTTGTCCAAAACCTGCTCCAGAGGCATGTTCTGGAAGCTCAGAGGAAATTTAGTACCGTCCATATGGTAACGGACAAAGGTTCCGGCTTTAAGCCGGTCCATGGGGACATCCCCCTTGACATTATTTTTAAGGCTGAAATGAAACTCGCCGGTCAGGCGTGGTGGAGCTTCCGTCTCGGGTAAGTCAAGAGCGCCCGGTGTCACCATGAAAAATAATGTACTTGGCTGCACCCCAAGTTTTACAACGTACTTATAGGCAGCCTTGGCCCCATTGCCGGAACCGGAGTCCTCGGGAACATCTTTGAACATGGAGCCGACTTCGCCGCTGCAACCGGTTTGCAGGACCGCCATGAAAAGTCCCAGTTTCACGATGTTAGCAGCGGACCGGTGATTTCGTTTCATACTTGCCCCTAACCTTCCGGTGTATGTCGTTCGCTGATCAAGAAAACCATGGGAGTATTGACGATCTTTAATCGCCCTCACTCACGACGTCATTGACGTTCTTGCTGCAATCCACCTTCGGTGTGACATCAGGACCGTTGGGGCCCTGCAACTCCACACGTGCTGCACAGTATTTGGTGTTATTCAGGTGAAAGGTGAAGCCAAAAGTGACTTTGAGTCGATCCATCACGTACTGATTCGTCGCCCGGTCAAAATGCCCGGACATCTTGTAAGAATCCTTGAAGTATTCATACTTGGCATTTGATACGCCACGTAGGGTGTCGAAATTTACCTGCATTTCAAAAGCCGCCCCGGTCCACACCATACGAAAGGTTGGTTTTGGGGTACTACTGGACGGCGGAGGAGTTTCCGTGGGTGGTTTAGAATCCTTGTTGAGCGGATATCCACGGGACTTCCAGGCAAACAGTCGGATTTTATCAAGGTCAGACCAAGGGGCACCCCCTTTGGGCATAGAGCCGCCTTCAATCAGAGTATAGGCCAATTCCGCATTAGCGCGAGCGGTTTCGTAGTTATTCAAAAGGGAGCGATTGCTGTCGGTTCCATCATGACAGCCAACACAGCTTTTACCCGAGCCGGCATCAACCCTTTCCAGGAGTGGTTTGATGACATCTTCATATGAATAGTCTTTGAGGAGCCAGGTTGGTGGAATGACAGGGTCTGTCGCATCAGTTCCCCCATCTTCTTCCGTGACAGTGCCGGGGTTTTCCTTTACAAAATCGTCTTCCGTCATTTCCGGTTCTTCGTTGGTCTTGCCACCGAGGCCTTCCAGGATATCTTCGTCACTAAGGATCAAATCCCCTTCATTCTTCTTCTTGACATCCCCCGACGCATCCTCTTCGGCCGGTTGCACGCCGTCGCGGGTGATCACCGTATTGCCGGAAACACGAGTATTGGCGCCGCAGGCGCGATCGCTGTCTTCACCGCAGCTACGGGTCTGTATCGCTTTGCCTTTGGGCTGCATGCTGCATGCGCCCAGACCAAAGGTTAAACCGCTGGTCAGGGTGGTGACGAAAAACAGTGCCCGGTGTTGGCGCATAACAATTCTCCAATTTGGATACGGGAACATATTTTCTTTTCGGCATTTGCCAAATTTTCTTTAGGGGTTTTCATGTACTTTGACTTATGCCTGCATATACAGGATCTTGCGGACGCAGGTGATGCCGATCTTTACAGGGATATGGCAGCGCTTTTGATAAACCATGCGGGATATCCCGGTACCCGGGCTGTGCTGGAGGCGATGATATGGGCCGTATAAGATTCACCAGACTCCAGGGCATCGTCAGGTATCGTGTAAGTTGTGCTGGTGTTTGGGATCTGCTCGGAACTAAAAATCTTTTTTCCACTGGAGTCATAAATGTTCACACTCCAGGTGTAGCTGGTAACATCGACAAACGGGGTCCCCGTCATGGTCATCACCCGGGTGGCCTCCGCATAGGAGCCCGATACCACCCCCGTGGTCAGGTTGGGAAATATGTAGGGATAGTTGAATGAAATAGCGGTAGCACCGCTGCCGTAGGTCAGTTCCGCAAAGACCACCTGATTTGAGCGAAGGGTTTTGCCAGTGCCCAGTAAAACCTTACGGGTAAAAAGTTTGTCGCTGGCGCCGCCGTCTTCATTCAGCCCATCGTCCGCCAACGTGCGATCCCAGGTCTGCAGGATAATGGCTCCAGTTTCCGCACTGGTGAGCTCCGCGTTGGCTCCCTCAAACAGACTATCCGGCCCCCGAATACCCACTGTGGTGGGGGCCTCACCATCCCGCACACGGGTGGTAAAAATCAGGCGGGTGGTCAGCTCGTTCTCCACAACTTCCTGGGCCACCTGCACGATAAAATATTCGATGCCGATCCCATAAAAGAGTTCGGAGTTGGACTGCAGGGCATCCACCACCAGGTCACCATTGGCGTCATTATCAAAAATATCCAGGTAACCATTGCCGTTGTCGTCGGTATCAAACCAATTGGGGATGCCATCGCCATCGATGTCTGCATCCGACTGGTTGGGAATTTTATCGCTATCGGTATCCACATCCGCCAGAAAGAGCCCAGCGGTCGATGGTTCCATGCCATCGGGTATACCGTCGAGGTCCGCGTCAGCCGCCAGATCCTTTTCCCACGTGAGGGGGTTGGTGTTGCCAAACGAAATGGTGGGGCCATTCTGCACCAAGGGCGGTATGACGTTACCGCTAACAGTGTAAAACTGCCGTACCGATCCAGCCACAGTGCCCGGATAAGTTAAAACAGAAGCCAATCGAAAATTGGTATCCAATAGAAGGGTGGTTTGCGCTTTGCCGGTTCGCAGACCATTCAACTCATACTTCCCAATAGCATCCACCTTGGCGACCTTACAAAGTCCAGAATCCCGCTCCAAAAATACCACGGACCAATTGGCCATCTCGGTTTGACCGCCGCTCACACTGCGGACGGACCCGGTGACATTCACCAGCGCCGAACCGGCACCATTGGCATCGGTCGTGCTGGAATCCCCCTTACCACAGGAGATCATGGCTCCACTCAGGACCAGCAGCGACATCAGACATTTTATAGGTTTCGGTACCACTCATTTTTCCTTTGGCATCGCCCTAACCGTCAAGTATGAGTTCACTTTCGGTTCCTCGGAACGTCCCTCAGGATCTCTTAGGTTTATTTTGGGGATAGTAAGAATTTCAGGGACTTACATTAAATTTTTAACATCATGATTTAACTAGGAAAAATATTCCTAACGCCCCAAACAGGTAAAGGCCTCATGGCACTGCAGAATCCAACATTCCGGAAGATCAACGACAGGTTTATCTGTGAACACTGCGGTCGCAGTGTTCCACCAGCCCGCAAGACCTGCCGTAACCATTGCCCCTTCTGCCTCTATTCAAAACATGTGGACGTTAATCCGGGTGACCGCGCCAATCCCTGCGGTGGGCTTTTGCGTCCCACCGGTTACGAGATGACGGGACACAAGGGCCTGATGATCTGGTTTGCATGCCAGAAGTGCCATGCCAAATTACGCACGATCGCCCTCACGGACGACCCCGATTGCCCCGACGACTATGACCTCATTCTGACCCTCAAATAGATTCCGCAGCAAAAGGCCGATCTCTGTGTTACTTCGTCAGAAAAAAATGCTCATGTATGTTGAATACACTGCGCTT
>JAKQGS010000228.1 GCA_029556045.1 Pseudomonadota bacterium
CACCCCTTGAGTTTAGCCTGCCACAATTTAACCATTACCCGTGAATCCAACACTCTTCTTAAGGACATCACCGTTGAACTTCCGACGCACGGACTGGTGATGCTGCTGGGACCCAACGGCTCCGGCAAATCAACCCTGCTCCGTTCCCTGGCCGGCCTTTTGCCCGAAGCCCTGTCGCGGGTGACCTGGCAGCAACGGCCTTTGGAAGGCTATTCCCTGCTGGAGCGATCCCGCTTATTGGGTTGGTCTCCGGCCCAGCTCGACGTAGCGTTCGCCTTTGACACCCTGTCCATCGTGATGATGGGACTTTACCCACAGCACCGGGGGTTTCCCACCAACCACCATCGGGCAAAGGTGCAGCAGACTCTGGATCGCATGGGGATATCAAGCCTGGCGCATCGCACCATCGACACGTTGAGCAGCGGCGAAAGTGCTAAAGTCATGCTGGCCCGCGTGCTGGTCAACGACCCCGCCGTCCTTTTGCTGGATGAACCCTGCGCCAACCTGGATATCGGTTTCACGCTTTTTCTGCTGGATACCCTGCGTCAGCTGGCGGACGAGGGTAAATTGATCGTGATGGCCCATCATGATCTTAATACGGTCATCCCGTATGCCAGCCACGTGATGTTCCTCAAAGATGGGTGCAACGTCGGTCTTGGTCCACGGGACCAGATCCTGACACCCACCATGATCCAGAATGTTTTCGGGGTTCAGGTGCCTGCCGCCGGACTCGGTTGCTGGTCCCCCCATAACTTGACGAATCACTAATCAATTCAATAAGATTTATAGGTCATCTGTCGCGTCCATCTGTGAGGTCATCCATGCTGCAGTTTTTGCGTTGGGCCATGGTCGCCCTGTTTTTTGCCAGCTCGCTGACCTACGGCACCGAGATGGAGGATCTTTATGCGGTTAAACGGAAAACCACCCGTAAACGCAAACTTCAACCGCAGGAAGTTCGCAGTCCTCGCACCACCTATGACCCACGGCCTGCAAAAGTCGGGGCTGCCTTCGGGCTGGGCTATCACTTTATCGGCCCCGCCGCTGCGGTAGAGGGCTGGTACAACATCGACCGCAGCCTGCAGGTGGGTGGACGTTTGACCTACGCTAAAAATAAGCTGGAATCGGCGGACGAGCTGACGGGAGGCTATGTTGAATCCGCTGACGCTGCCCTCACCACCATCACGGGGCACGTGCGTTACTTTTTGGTGAGCAAGTTTTATATCAATGCAGGGCTAAATCTGGATTCCGGCAGCGGTAACTTCGGTTATGAAAGCGGCGGCATCAAGCAAACGTCTTCTTACTCCATGTCTGCCACTCACTTTCATGCAGGTATCGGCAATCAATGGGTTTCTCCGACGGGAGCCGTCTGGGGGGTCGACTGGTTTGGCTTCGGACAAATGCTGTCACAGAGCATCACAGTTGACGCAACGAAAGATTTTAAGGACGTCACACTTTTCCTCACCAACGATGAGCCCAACGCCCGCCTCAAAACCATCGTCGATGATAATTTCCGGTACTATTTTCTGATGTTTTATTTTGGTACGACTTTTTAATTTGTGGAACGTCACCATGGTTACAATTATGACCGATTATATCACTAATCGGTAATAAATATTACCACTTTAGGGAAAATTGAGAAGCCTCACCTGGTCGGGCGGATCCCGAAGCGGTGGTAAGGTGGTGGCTGTTCGCTATCCCAGATAGCGATTGTGAACGCGTTGGAGATCGCAAGCCAAGGGCTATTTATGGGTAAAGGTATACACCCCATCCCAGCTCTGCCCTGGTGATTCAGCTTTGTAAGCGGACACACGCTCCACATACATGGCCGCTGTCTTGTCTTCCGGCTTCATCTGCAGGCAGGTCAAAAAGGCTTTGTGGGCCATCTCCCAGTTCTGTTCTTTGTAATATTTGCGACCCATTTCAAAGTGGCCGATAAACTCACGGATCAAACCAGCATTGGGGAGAAAGTCTGGACGCATAAGATCAAACACCTTAACCGGCTCGTTTTTTCCCTTTACCCGGATATCATCGAGATCGCGGGTAAAGAACTTATTAGCGGTCAACCGACGTTGGGTAAACTCGCTGATCATGACCTTGATGCCGTATTCTTTGGTCAGACCTTCCAGGCGGGCCCCCAGGTTGACGGAGTCACCCATCACCGTGTAGGTGAAGCGTTCCATCGATCCCATGTTCCCTACCGACATCGGACCTGTATTCAAACCAATACCCATATCGATTTCCGGAAAGCCCTTTTGTTTGAACTGAATCTTAAGCTGATCGAGGGCAAATAGCATTTCGATGGCTGATGTGGCCGCGACGTCCGCCTGGTTTTCGATGGCCAAGGGTGCTCCCCAAAAGGCCATGATGGCATCCCCGATATATTTGTCCAGCACCCCTTTGCTGCGGAGGATGATGGCGGTCATGGGGGTAAAGTATTCGTTCATCAGTTCACACAGTTTTTCCGGCGACAGACTCTCTGAAATGGTGGTGAATCCACGCACGTCCGAGAAAAACACCGTCAGTTCTTTCTTTTCGCCACCCAGCGACAGAGAATCGGGATCCTCAAGTACCTGGTTGATAACGTCGGGACTCAGGTAGTATTGGAAGGCCCCTTTGACTTTTTTCTTCTCACGCTCTTCCGTCATGTATTTGATCAGTGTGGTGCTGATAAACATGGCCACGATCTGGATCGAAGGCACCGCCATATAAGCCCAAACGCCTTTTTGAAACCAAAGGTACTTATCGACATAATAATAACCCACCAGAAACAGCACCACCGCGATACCGGAAAACAGCGCCCGCCCCCAGATCATCAAGGGTGCAAACAGAAGGCCAATACCCAGTACAATCATCAGCTCGGTGGCAAAAATCGAGATGGGGCGTTTCAGGAAGTCCTTGCGAATGACGTTATCCATAACCGCCGCATGGTTTTCCACCCCGTCAATAGAGGGATCAAACGGGTTGGGTCGCATATCATTGGTGCCGATGGCGGTGGCTCCCAGCAGCAGAACCGAGCCCTTGAGTTTCTTTTTTTCTTCCGCAGTGAAGGTGTTGTTGTAAGCATCTGCAAGGCTATAATGGTGGAACGTTTGTCCGGGACCGCGGTGGTTGACCAGAATCCGTCCACCCCCCAGCGGATCGACGGGAATCTCGATGACGTCTTTTTCGTTGTCGCGGTTCACCAGCATGATGGTCTCAACGCCGATGTTATCAAAGATCAATACGATCTCACGGTTCAGGTATTCGGCGATGGTTTTAAGGGCCAAGGATGGCATCAGATGGCCATTGACGTTGGCCACCAGCACCACCCAGCGGTTAACGGCGTCATCATCCGCATCATTAGAGAAATAGGCAAAGTAAGGTGTCGACTCGGTCAGGCGGGGAATGTTGCTGACGATCCCATGGCCCTTGATCAAGCGCCCGTAGCTGTCCAGTTTAAATCCCTCGGGCATGTCCACCACCTGGATTTCGCTGGACACCATGGTTTCCAGCTGGGGATAACGCTCCGCACCGCCGAGATTTTGTTTCGCCTCCCGTTCGCTGTTAAAATAGAAGTACCCCAGCACGATGTTTTCAAAATTTTTAATGCCGTTGGCAAAGCTCACATCACCAGGGCTTTCCGCCAGAAGCTGCTGCAGCTGCTCACGTTTGGCACCAAACGATGTGGGTTTGGTAGTCTGCCCTGCACCGCTTTCAAGAACAGGCAAGGCGTCTTCCAGATAGGTTTTTTCCGGCTCGGAGAAAATGGAATCGAAGCCGATCCATTTGACCCCTAGCTTTTTCAGGTTGTCAAAGGCCTTTTCATAGTATTTGCGGGAAAATGGCCAACGGCCAAACTGCTGAATCGACTTTTCATCAATGGCCAAGATCCCGACCTTTCCCGTGGGCTCCACCTTGCCGCGCATCACCATGCGGGCATCCAGCAGTTTACTTTCCAGCGTGTAGATAAAATCATTGCCACCCACGAAACTAAAACTACGGTAGTGGTTGAAGAGCAACCAGTAGCTGACACCCACGATCAAGGTGCATACGATCAACATCGGGCTCTTTTTAATGAATTCTTTTCCAAGTTTACTTAACAATTTCATTTAATTATCCCCTCGACGACCAGCCGGTGCGCCACTTCGAATACCTATCGGATCGTTCATCGGTTGCACTCTGGCGAGACCTAAGCTAAAAATTGGGAAATCCAATCATGAAGGGAGTGCGGCGGATGTTTCCCGAAACAACGCGAACGGCGGGATCAAACGAACGAAAGCAGCGGCCATCTGTGAATACCGCCGATGCCTCGTCAGCCTCCCCAACTGCTGAATTTTCCGAAGATATTCGGGGTGTTGAAATCGCTGAATACGCGGCCCGCCACGAGCTGTCGGAGGGAGAGGTGTGGGATCGCATCCGGGTGGGTACCTTGGTTGCCCGCAGCGAAAAGGGGCGAATTTTTGTTTATGACAAAACCCCTGAGCTGGTGGCAACGCCCCCGGTTGAAGCGCAGGTGATGGAAGACCATAGCCTTGCAGCATCTCCATCCATGCATTTACCTCCCCTGCCGTACCATGGCGGGGGTGGCAGTACCACCACATCCCTCACGATCACCCATCAGCAACCGTCGGATTTATCTCTGCTGATGGATCACCTGAACCTAGCCAAAGAGGAAAATCGCGAAATCCTGCAACTAACGCAGGAATCCATGAACCATCTGACCCGATTGACCGAAAGCATCATCTTGTCCAAGGACGAAATCATTCGCATGAAGCAAGCGGAGCTCCATAAGATGGAGACCGCTCTGTTGGATGCGGAGCGCAAGTGCCTGCACCTGGCTCAGGAGGTGGAGGATCTCAAAATCCTCACCAAAGCCCTCGGGGAATCTTAAAGTCAGCATCTAATCCGGCGGGCGGTAAGATTTGCCGCCCTCTCCCAAACAAAACCGCATCCCTGTGAAAACCGTCGTTTAAGACGGTTTTTTTGTGTTTTGCTGCCGATCGCTAATCGCCTCTTTTCACACTTAAATTCAACCTTTTCTAAGGTTCCCCGTCCCAGCTCCGATAGCGCAGACATCATCGTTGTTTACCTTGGATTGATGTATGAATACGCTGCTTCCACTCAAAATGCGCCTTAGACTGATGGCTACCATCGGCATTTGGGCAGCCCTGTGCCCGGTTGCGCTGCGAGCGGAGGAAATTCCCACCACGTTTTTTCCACCGCGGGCCATGGCCATGGGGGGAGCGTTCACAGCGATTGCCAACGACGAAAATTCTGCCTGGACCAATCCCGCCGGAATCGCCCGCACCAAAAAAGCCCGTTCCCGTAACAAAGTGGGGATTTTTACCTTTCCCAACCTCGTGGCTGGAGCGAATGGAAGCAGCCGCGCCTTCTACGCAGGCCTCAAGAGCAACACTGACGAGCTGGGATCGGCTCTGGCGGAAAACGACAGCCTGGCGGACAAACCATTTTGGGCTATGGCATCGGTGGCGCCCATGATGCTTTTTGACATGGGAGACCTACCTACCAACCTAGGCGCTTTTTCCAACACCGTTATCAAAGCCCAACAGGACGAAGACAACACCTCCAACGCCAATGCCAATATTGTTTCGGATATGGGTGGCCTACTTGGTGTGTCGTTTACCGACAAGTCCCGCCGCATTAACTTTGGCCTGCAGGTTCGTTCTATCGGTCGCTATAGTTATGAAGGCAATCTACCTCTGACCACTTTGGCGGATAAAACCGCACTGCAAAAGATTCTAAAGGACGACTCCAACAAAGCGGCTGCATTGGCGGTGGACGCCGGATTCATGTGGACCCTGGCGGACTTTTGGTTTCCTACCCTGGGAGTTGCCGTCCTCAATGCCCCGACCGGGTGCAAGGACGATTATCTGAATCCCTTTACCAAAACCCGCCAGACCGTTTGTGGAACCGTCTATAGCGGAAAATTCAGCAACGAGGACGCGCTGTCCACCATCGACCCCATGGACTTGCGGGTGGGACTTTCCATCTCTCCCCGATTGTCTGGCAAGATTGGCCTGCGGATTGCGGCGGATATGCACCAAATCAATCTACCCTCCGGCGATAATCACTACGGTCTCGATGGGATTGAAATCACCAAAAAAGCCCACATCGGGGCCGAACTGTTTTCAGGCAATCCCCTGAAGCAAAGCCCCTTTTCCGCATCCATCGGCCTGAGTCAGGGGTTTTACACCATGGGTGTGAGCGCCCGCGTGGGGTTCCTGACCCTGGACTTTGCCTCCTTTGGGGCGGACCTGTCATCGGACACCAAACCCAAGGAAGACCGTCGCTATGTGGGCGGTATTTCAACTGAATTTTAGGGTTTACCCACCTGATTTCCTTGGCCTCCCGCGCTTCCCTGTGATAGTCTCCCCTCAAAGTCATGCTGTTTACCCAATCAGGAGCTTCGCGCATGCCGGTTACCCAGCTTTTATCCATGATGCTTCTCGCCCTCTTTATCAGTCACTGTACAACCCCATCTGATAAATCGGAGGCTCCCACGGCACCCCCTCCACAGGCAGCAGCAACAACTCCCGCGACAGAGCCCAAAGTCGATGGAGACAAACTCTTTCGTTACTACAAACGCCTGACAGATCGTCGGATGCCATACACCCAGGCCGATGCGGAATACCTCGCCAAACAATCGGACAAGCCCCAACCCGGCTCATTGGAAGAGGCCGTGGCAACCGCCGGTGTGTTGCGCGCCACCCTTGCTAAAGCGGACAGCACCCAAAGTTTCGAGGAGCAGGACCTCTACCAGCACCAACCCACGCCACAATCGCCAACCCGCGGCGGTGCCGGCGTGAGTGCGCCGGCAGTATCACTGGAAAAAAACCTGACGGAAAAGGATCTCAATCTTGAATCGGCGCTGGAAAACAATCCCTACCTCAAGTCCTACGAGATTTATCAGCTTGTGGATGAAGCACTCAAGAAAACCACCAATTCTCCTGGCTTTCAAGACAGCATCTCTGCCCTGTTGAAAAGCGAAGCCGGACGATGGTCCGCCCTGACGCCTCCCGGAGCTCCCGCGACACCGGAACCTCCACCGGCAGAAGCCTCGATGCCAGTGGTCACACCGGTGGAAACCAATATACCGGGGACACCGGGAGCACTGCCACCGTCTGCGGCAGAAATAAAAACCAGCGACATCGCACTGCTGGAAGCCCAAAAACTGGCGGAGCAGGGGCTCTACAAACTGGCGATAAAAAAGGCCAATACGGTGACCAATAGCGACCCCATGTATCCCACCGCTCGCGAAAAGATCAAAATATTCAGTAACCGCGCGGTGCAAACCCTGCGTCAAAAGGCGGCAGAAGCCTTTCAAAATGCCATTCCGGTCGCCGATCCTGCCACCAAAGCCTCCTACCTGGAGCAAGCGCGGGGATATCTGCAGGAGGCACTCAATAATTTTCCCGAGGCGGATTCCCTGCCCACCGTGCAGGAGAATCTCGCGGTGATCAGCCGTGATTTGGATCGTCTGAATGCCAATCGAGCGCCACCACCAACTACCCCGCAGCCCCAATAATGCGGGGCAGCGTTTCTTCTGCCCAGGAAATCTAACCCATGATCCGGCTCGAAAACCTTTCCAAATCGTTTGGTCTGAAGTCCATCCTAGATCACGAATCCTTTCATTTTTCCCCCGGGGTGCGTTATGCACTGGTGGGGAGCAATGGCGCGGGAAAAACCACGTTGCTGCGCATCATCAGCGGTGAGGATCACGCCGACAGCGGCGAGGTGCTGATCCCCGGACAATGCCGCCTGGGTTATCTGCCACAGGAACCGAATCCCACACCACGGCCAACCGTTTTGCAGGAATGCCTGACGGGGGCGGCACAGTTGGAATCCCTTCAGTCCGCCATGGAGAATTCCCTGCAGGAATTACAAACCCATCATGGCGACACGGCGCTCAAGAAGTACGAAGAGGCGGAATCCCGCTACCGCCTGGCTGGTGGTTACGCACTGGAGGCGAGGGGGCAGGAAATCCTCATGGGGCTTGGCTTTAGCGAAGAAATGGTGGCCAGCAGCCCCCTCAGTCTCTCCGGTGGCTGGCGCATGCGACTGGAGCTGGCGAAAATTTTTATCAACCTACCGGACTTTCTGATCCTGGACGAGCCCACCAACCATCTGGATCTCCCCAGCCTGGCGTGGGTTGAACGTTTTCTTATGAATTATCGGGGCACCCTGCTTTTTGTATCGCACGATCGCGCTCTCTTGAATCGCCTGGCCCAATGGACCCTGCATCTGCATGGGGGACACATGGAGGCCTATGCCGGTGGGTTTGATGACTTTCTGGAGCAACGCTCACAGCGGGAGGAACAGGCCCGCGCGCAAAAGGAACAACTGGACCGTAAGATCCGCGACATGGAAAAGTTTGTGGAGCGATTCGGGGCCAAGGCTTCCA